>CAYGVY010000184.1:0-3224 GCA_964353435.1 uncultured Thermoplasmatales archaeon
GTACATAGCTCATCGGAGGTTTGTGCCCAACATATATTACGTTTTCATCAGTTCTGCTTTTTTCAGTTGTTCCCGCTTCTTTTGTTTCTTCGCTCATAGTTTTTTCCTCGCTTTAACTACAATGACACAACAACTAATGCTTTAATAAACTATGAGTATAACGATAGTTCGCTTAATTGATGAAGCATAATAGTCAAGAGTATGCTTCTGTCGACAGGGAAAAACGAATCTATACAGGGATGGAGATTTGAATGCGTATTTGTTAAAAATTTTATGATTTTTCAGGAAATTCCATAAGAAAACCGCCAAATCCTATCATCCAAATAAGAATTGGATAAACAATCATACGTTCCATTCCACCGACACCAAGTCCAAAATAGAAATTTCCGATGAAAAGAATCATCGCTAACAGACTCATTCCGCCCAGCAGGATAACTATTATGGAGAACGGATGTTTCATCAACCGATATGAGAATATTGCTGATAATCCGCTGAAGAGGAATGCAAAAAAAGAAACAACCATGTGCATCGGTTCACTATTCTCTGTAAATATTCCAACGCCCATTGATGCTAATGCTGCAAAGGTAAGCAAAATGGTTATCACTTTAAGGTTGTATGCCCGATATAAAAAATAAGTTCCAATAAGCGATAGCAATCCTAAAAGGAAGATAGACGTGTTAAAAACCAGTGAGGATGGTCCAACGCCTAAATCACTTATGTAATTTGTAGATATGCTGTAGCCAGGATACAGCGCCTCTGCCACAATCAGTCCCAGAATAAACTGTGCTGCTGCAATGAAAAAAAGGATCCCTGCTACTTTTCCATTTGAGTATATCATACTATAAGTGAATTTTTTAGAGCTGATAAAGATATGCATCTGTTGAATGCTGTTTGGTTAATCATCAAGAATATGATGTTTGTAATTCTAGCTAATAGATTGTTATATATGTATTCTCAAATAACCGTGCTAATTATTAGCGCGTAGAGGGTGATTCGGACTCGTATTTGTTAACACATTTGATGGTACTATATCTGTTGCGGGAGTTTTTCAATTTTAAAGATTCCCGTTGGAAAAGGAAATTGAATGTACCAGTAAAATATTATAACTGATTATATTCATTTTCCTTCTTTATTTAATGTTTTTCACAAACTATCTTGACGAAAATTCTACAGTATGCGGGTAAAAAACCAGTGTAGCGTTGAAAAACCATCAATATAGCTTTGACACTTTTTCTACACAGTAATGGTTAAATACCAGTATATCGTTGAATATTTGTCAAACTATGACGAAATACGAGACCCTTTACCAAGAACTACTAAAAAAAGAAGTCGTCCGATACAAAGACATCGAAGGCATCGCGTCAACAATCATGAAAACACGCCATATCTCTCCAAAATATATCTATACAGAATATATCAACAGACTCTGCCAACAAGGAAAACTGCTCCATCCTCAAAGAGGACTCTATATTGCAGTGCAGCCAACCATGATCAACGATCCTTCATTTCAACCAGATACATATCTCATTGCCTCCAAACTCCAATCTCCCTACTACCTCGGATATCATACCGCATTAGAACTACATGGCTGCGCCTATTCAAGTTACAATACCATCTACACGGTCGTCCCCTATGAAAAGAAATTCAGACCATTCACCTTCAAACACATCGCGTATCAACCAGTGTTCACCTCACATCCAAACCTTGGTATAAAAAAACGTCTCCATAAAAACCAAGAAATCCAACTCTCATCACCCAGCAAAACATTCCTTGATTGCATCGACAGACCACAGTACGCTGGCGGCTGGGAAGAATGCCTTAAAAGCCTCGAAGGATTATCTGGTGTCACCGCACAAGAACTCAAATCCCTTCTTACCATCATACAAAAAGATATCTTATTTCGCAAAACTGGTTTCATCCTTGAACTCTTTACCAAAAACCCTTATTATCAAGGTATCCTCGAAGATCTACGCACTGTTTTAGAAAAGCACATCGGGGATTCACCCATGTATATTAAAAAAGGAAGCAAAAGTACCTTGAATGCAACCTGGAACCTGTACACCCCGATCGAGTTCAATGAACTCTTACGAGGTGTATAACGATGTTCGATACATCTGGATTTAACCCAAGGCTCATAGAAAAAATCTATCGAATCAGCGACATCCTCCAAAAAATCTATATCACCAAATACACAAAGAAACGACTTTCGCTCTACGGTGGCACCGCACTCAACTTCCTTCATTTTAAAGATATTCCCCGTCTCAGTATCGACATCGATTTTAACTATCGCAATCAACAACAAAACGACTGGGTACAGGAACGAAATGAAATTGACACCATAATCAAAAAAATATTACACGATCTTCACTATAACAACGATGATATCGCAATCCAACCATCGTACCCATTAACCCGATTCGACGTTGGGTATAAGACTGCGGATGGTGGAAAAGATTCCCTAAAAATCGAAATTGGGTACCTGCGGCGAATACCGGTATTATCTAAGGACATCCTTCTCCCGTTCACCCATCTGAAAACTGGTGATGAGTTCTCAGTTCAGACACCTCAACGAGAAGAACTCTTTGGAAATAAATTCTGCACCTTCCTGTATAGATATGGGAAAGAAAACACTGCTAGCTCAAGAGATCTCTTTGACACCTACACTATCTCAAGGATGAAACTCAATACTACTCTGTTTGACGTCGCCATGGTTATTGATAGTCTCATGAGAAAAGAGCCCCGTCTCTACAATCGCAATCCAGATACTATCATCAAGAATGTCATGATCGATGACCAGTTAAAAAATCTGATACGAAACAGACATGTACCGGCAGACATCAAAGAAAAAACACAAGTTTTTATCACTAAACATCTCAATAATTCCAAAGATAAATACAAAACCCTCATCGATACCTTCTTTGATTTTCACCGATTTGAACCAACTCTTCTAAAACATCACAATCTCTTAAACCAGCATATTATAAAGCATCCAAGTATCCTCTGGAATCTTAAACAACTCGAAGAAAAGAAAAAACGTTAACCAAATCAGAAAAACAGAAAAAAGATGGTGTGCTAATTCTTTTTTTATCATAGTTTGATAGGTGGCTATAAAAATTAGATCAATCTGATTTTTTCTTCTGTTAATTAACCGTGCTAATTACAACCATGATAAATATTTACGCGGGGAGGGAGATTCGGACTCGTATTTGTTAACAAATTTGTTA
>CAYGVY010000185.1:0-3210 GCA_964353435.1 uncultured Thermoplasmatales archaeon
AAAGGTGCCTGAGATGAAGCAAATTGTAAAAACCATTACAAAAAAAGATTTTTCATCATTTGTTAACACATTAATAAAAGAAGGAACCTATGACGTGGTTGGGGTAAAATCAAAAGGAAAACATTATGTTTTTGACACCTTAAATTCCGCTGAAGAATTACAGTTGGATTACGATGTTACCATTCTTCCACCGAAGAAATATTTCCTTTCCCAGTACGAAAAACTCATGAAGTTCTCGCTTGAGAAACCCTTTGAAGTCAAAGAAACTATAGACAACCAACCTCGAATAATCATTGGGGTGCATCCCTATGATATCATCGCGATACAACAAACCGATATCCACTACCTTGATCAACAACAAGATAATTTCTACAAGCAACGTCGAGACAACACGATCATCATTGGAGCTGATATTCAAAATGTCTCTGAACGGTCATTTGCAGCAAGTATGAAAACAAACATTACTGACTCAGGTTTTGATTTGCTTCTCACTGACATAGGAAATACGTACGCAGTTACCATTGGCTCTGAAAAAGGGAGTAAATTACTCCAAAAACATGCAACGATCAAGGATGCCACCAATGCTGACATTAAAAAGATTAGTACAGTTCGAGACGCTGCTACGAAGAAATATACACAAAAAGTAAAAATCGATAAAAAAGACTGGTCTTCACTTTTTGTTGCCAATTATCATCATGCGATATGGGAAGAACATTCTGATTTCTGTATGGAATGCAGCTCATGCACCATGGTCTGTCCCACCTGTTTTTGTTATGATGTAAAAGATGACGTTTCTTTGAATCTTAAAGGAGGCAATCGTGTTCGAACCTGGGATGGGTGCATGTTGCGAGAATTCACAAAAGTTGGAAGTGGGGAGGTCTTCCGCGAAGAAGTAAAAGAGCGATATCGTCATCGGTTCTTCCGAAAAGGTAATTATTTACCAGAGCGCTATGGATTTGTTGCCTGTGTGGGGTGTGGCCGATGCGGCAGTGCGTGTTTACCAGATATCGCGGATCCCTGTGATCTCATCAATGAGCTTGCCCATTTTGACTCAGATAAAAATACTGGAAAATATTTCATTAAGGAAAAAACCGAGGTTTTAGAAAAAGGTATTATTCATATCCCTCGAAGTGCAACCATAAAAAAAATAACGCCATTCAATGAGATCGACACTCTCTTTGAAATTGAACTTGATGATCAAAAACCATTAGGACACAAGCCAGGGCAGTTTGTGGAAGTATCGGTTTTTGGGTACGGTGAAGCACCTTTTGGTATCTCAACTCCACCTGGTACTACACCTGTGTTTGAAATTATGGTACGTCAGGTCGGAAACGTCACTAAAAAATTATGTTCTTTACAACCAGGTGATAAAGTAGGTATTCGCGGGCCATTAGGTAATGGATTTGATGTAAAACAATTCGAAGGAAAAACTCTGCTATTTACCTCTGGCGGGACGGGTATGGTGCCCATGCGCTCCCTGATTAATCACGTCCTTGATCCAAAGCAGAGGGACAGATTCAAGGAAGTCATTATTCTGTATGGAGCAAAACGTCCAAAGGAAATTACTTTTATGAATGATGTTGAACAATGGAAAAAAGTAAGCAATGTCCAATGTGAACTCACCGTTGATCGCTGTGAACCAAGTGAATGTTGGGGTGGATGTACAGGTCTTATAACAACGTTATTTCCCAAAATCAAAGCAGACAAGCTTGATTCGAAAAATACTATAGCGGTGGTTATCGGACCACCGGTGATGTATAGATTTGTCATTAAATGTCTCCAGACGTTAGGGATACCTGATGACAATATTTATGTGTCTCTTGAGCGTCGTATGAAATGTGGTGTAGGAAAATGCGGGCATTGTCAGATGAACGGAGTGTACGTCTGCAAAGAGGGTCCAGTGTTTAATTATGGAAAACTCAAGCAGTTGCCGGAGGCGTTTGAATGAAACAAAAACCACGGGTTGCTGTCTTTGATTTTGCGGATTGCGAGGGCTGCGAGCTAGAGATCGCTGATCTTGAAGAGGAAATCCTCGATCTTATTGATATTGTTGATATTGTCTCATTTCGAGAGGTGATGAAGGAGCATTCCGATTCGTACGATATCGCGATTGTGGAAGGCTCGATTATGCGGCCGATCGATGAGAGACGATTGCGTAGTATCCGCGGGAAGGCAAAAATCCTTGTTGCCCTTGGTGCGTGTGCTACGATGGGTGGGATAAATAAAATCCGAAATCAATGGATGCCTGAAGAAGTTATCAAAACTGTATATGGGGATGCGAATCTAAAGGGGAACGACTTGTTTGATGTGTTTAAAACCAAAGCAATTAACGAGGTTGTACCAGTTGATTATTATATCTATGGATGTCCGATTGATCGCGATGAATTTAAATCAGTAATTACAGCGATAGCTCTTGGCAAAAAACCTGACATCCCGCGATATCCAGTTTGTGTCGAATGTAAGAAAAATGAAAACATCTGTCAGTTTGAACTTGGAAAATTCTGCCTTGGACCGATCACCCGGGCTGGATGTAAAGCTATTTGCCCAACTCACAATAGCCCTTGCGAAGGGTGTCGTGGGCTTATCAAGAAAGCAGAAACTGACTGTGTCAAAGAGGTGCTAGAGCGGTACAAGCTCTCTTATGAAGATATTCGACGACGATGTACCATGTATAACTATGGTCGAGAGGAGTGTAGTGTCGATGAGTAAAGATTTTTCTGTTCATGTTGAACATGTGACGCGTGTCGAAGGCCATGGAAATATTGTTCTTGATGTAAAAAATGGTGAGATTGAAAAACTCGAATGGAGAGTAGTTGAAGCACCACGGTTCTTCGAGGCGATGCTTCGCGGACAACAGTACAATGAGCTTCGTTCGATCACTTCCAGGATTTGCGGGATTTGTTCGATTGGTCATTCTCTTGCGTCATTGAAGGCAACAGAAGATGCTTTGGAAGTTAAGATTAGCGACCAGACTGCAATGCTCCGACGTCTTGCGATTCATGCAGAGAACATGCAAAGTCATATCTTGCATATCGGGTACCTCGTCGCCCCTGATTTATTTGGTGTTGGAAGTGTCTTTCCTCTCGTTGGTACACGTACAGATACCGTACTGAAGATAGTAAAATTACATCGGCTCGCCAATGAAATGTCAGATTTAATTTGTGGTCGAACGATTCATCCTATTCGACTGGTTATCGGTGGTTTTTCCCT
>CAYGVY010000186.1:0-3196 GCA_964353435.1 uncultured Thermoplasmatales archaeon
ACTTCACCAAGGTGCGCTTTTTTCAACAGGTACATATAGGTTCTTGACTGACCAATCCCTCCACCGATACTTAACGGGATTTTACTGTTGAGAATCGCCTGGTGGTAGGGGAGTTTTAGGAAATCTGTTTGACCAGATAACTCAAGTTGTTTCTTCAGAGTCTCCGGAGTGACCCGGATACCCATTGAGGAAAGTTCATGTCGTCGTTGTGTCACTGGGTTCCAGACGAGAATATCTCCGTTTAACCCGTAGGTTTGTTTCCCTGTTTCCTTCGAGGTATCGGTGATCCAATCATCGTAATCAGCGGCGCGCATCTCATGAGGATACCCATCCTTCAATACCGAGCCAATACCAACAATGAAGATCGCGGGGTGATCCTGAAGGATTGAGGTTTCCCGCTGCTTTCGAGGCAGATCAGGGTACATTTCCAGGATTTCTTCAGCGTGGAAGAATTCAAGTTTGTCTGGGAGATTCGGAATAGTCTTGGATTCGAGTTGCGGGAATTGATGAATTACCAGGTTTTCAGCACCTTTAATCACTTTCCAGATTTTGTTGACCGTGTCTTTGAGGTATTTGAGGTTTCTTTGGTCGTTTGTTATGACTTTTTCCCAGTCCCATTGATCCACATAAGAGCTGTGATCATGGTCAAGGAAATAGTCTTTCCGAACCGCACGCATATCGGTATTCAGACCCTCACCTACTTTCATATCAAATTCTTTGAGTGCCATACGTTTCCATTTCGTTGCTGCCTGTACGACCTGTGCTTGGATCCGCTTCTGAAGACCCAGCCCACAGGGGAATTCAACAGGTGTACGTGAACCGTCTCGGTCAAGGTAATCGTTCACCCCACTTTCCTTATCGACAATGAGAGGAACCGTGACCATCATAAGGTTCAGTTCTTTTCCTAAGTTTTCTTCAATGTAGTATTTTGCTGCAAAAATGGCTTTCTGTGTTTCCTTTGGTGTCAGCAACGACTTATAATTCTTTGGAAGGACTTTCTCTACTTCTTTATAGGTGCTAATACCGGGCCCTGCGAGATCTGCTTTTTTATTTGACATCATATTAATCAAACCTTCTTTCAGGCAAAACAAAAGAGATATTTAAATCTTTATCATAAATATAAGAGGAAAATCAACGCGATTTTCATAAAAAGAGAGGAGCGAGAGGGAAACCCTACTGTTCTACTTGCTGCTCCGCTATCGAGACAACCGTGACGTTCACAACTAATCGTTTCCCTGCCAGTTGATGATTTAAATCCAACGTAAACGTCTGCTCATCCATTGCAACAATCGTACCAACAAAAGATTTCCCGGTAGGCGCATCAATTTTAATGCGCGAGCCAACCTCCAGTTTCACCTCAGGTTTAAACACCGTCTTTGGCACCTTAATGACCAGGTCATCCATATGAGGACCGAATGCATCATCAGATTCCAGCGTCACGACCTTTGATTCTCCCTCAGTCATATCCTGTAATACTTTCTCAATTGCAGGAAAAAACTTCCCTTCTCCAACCACAATCTCAATGAGGTTCTCTGTATTATTTTTATAACAAAGCTCACCAGTTTCTAATTTCGCCTCACATAAAATCTGAACCTTATCCCCTTCCTTAATACGCTTCATAGTCTCTCCGTCCGTACACTTATCCCAACAAACAAAAAAAATACACTACTCGGAGCATTGGTGCATCAATTTCATCCGTAGGATATAAGTTCCTATCGCATTACGATACTTAAATATTTGTGTTTTTATCAGGATTAGAGCGGGCATAAACCTGTAGGACAGCCTCCCGCATAATCGGTCGTGATCACGATCGGTTTTCCCGTACCAAGATACAAGACTTGTTCAGGTTTACTGCCGTACCGGTAAACCGTGATCCCTTTACATTTCAACCTCCAAGCGAGCAGATAAATATTTCTCACATCTTGCATCGTGGAATCCTTTGGGAGATTCACGGTCTTACTAACCGCATTATCGACATGTCGTTGGAACGCAGCTTGCATCCGGACATGAAACTCTGGTGAAATATCAAGTGAGGTCACAAAGATTTTTTTCAGATCTGCAGGAAGTTTGATGTTCTGAATGTTCCCGGTTTTTGAAATCTTTCGAATCAACTCATCTGAATACAGGCTACGTCGGATCAACTCCCGTTTGAAGGTCTCGTTTATCTCAGGTAATTGTTTACCTTCCATTACTCGCCTTAAGAACGCTAACGCAAACACAGGTTCGATACCAGAGGAACAACCGGCAACGATACTGATAGTTCCTGTAGGTGCGATCGTGATACAGGTCGCGTTTCTCATCGCAGGATATTGCCGGCACCAGGTGCTTTGTTCGAAATTCGTAAACGACCCACGCGTTCTTCCAAGCTCCACTGATTTTTCTTGCGCTTCTTTTGCAATAAACGTGATGAGTCTCTCACCAAGCCGCAACGCATCCTTGCTATCATAAGGTATCTTAAGCAGGAACAAGAGATCAGCAAACCCCATCACACCGAGACCGATTTTCCGATGCGCTTTCGTGATCTTCTCTGTTTCTTTCAACGGATAGTTATTCGCATCAATGACGTTATCTAAAAAATGAACCGCAAGTCGTGTGGTCGCCCGAAGTTTCTTCCAATCAATTTTTCCGTTTTTCACGATTTTTACGAGATTGATGCTTCCCAGATTACATGACTCGTACGCTAGCAATGGGACCTCACCACACGGGTTTGTCGCCTCAATTTCACCAACATTCTTCAAAGGATGTTTCCGGTTAATCTCATCAATGAACAAAAACCCAGGATCCCCGGTCTCCCATGCGTTCTTGACAATCATATCAAACAAGGCTGCTGCATTGATCTTCCGAACAATCTTCCCACCGTTTATGCTTCGTAAGGTGAGTGTTTCGCCTTTCAACGCCTTGCGCATGAACACATCAGTCGCAGCAACCGAGATATTGAAGTTCGTGAGCCGTTTCCCTGATTTCGCGGTCACAAACTCAGCGATATCAGGATGTAAACAGGAGAGGATACCGATGTTTGCTCCACGACGTTTCCCCCCTTGTTTGATCACATCTGTTGTACTATCATAGATACGAATGAACGAGATAGGACCGCTCGCAACACCCTTGGTGCTTTTCACAATCGCTCCTTTCTCCCGCAGACGACTAAAACTAAAACCAGTTCCACCACCAGACTGCTGAATCAACGCCATATTCT
>CAYGVY010000187.1:0-3160 GCA_964353435.1 uncultured Thermoplasmatales archaeon
ATGTGCACTGTTTAACAAAAAGGGAGAAACATATACTTTCTATACAATAAAAAAAAGAAAAATAGTGGGGATTCTTAATACCTCAATAGGTGCCGTATTATTGGAAACGCATGGGGGAATCGCTGCATGAGTCTCTCAACCAGTCCTAAGAACGGTGAAGGAAAACAAGTGGTACCGCCAGTGCGGCTGATCACATACGATGAGCCGGCTCCGTTATTACCAGCGAGTGGTGCTCCGATGAGGGCAGTATCGGTAGAGAGGGAAACAGACAAGCCAAAATAATCCTCTTCAGTCCCGTCTGATGCGAGGAGTTTTGCCTGTTGTGTCCAGGTGATGCCGGTGCGGGTGAACACATACGCAGAACCAGAATCGACTCCTTTGTCATCATCCTTGTATGCTCCGATGAGAGCGGTGTCACCATCAAGCGAAACAGAAATGCCAAAATAATCCCCTGGTGCCGCGTCTGAGGCGAAGAGCTTTGCCTGCTCAGTCCAGGTGGTGCCAGTGCGGGTGAACACATACGCAGAACCAGAATCGACTCCTTTGTCATCATTCATGTATGCTCCGATGAAGGTGGCGTCACCAGCAAGAGAAACAGACCAGCCAAAAAAATCACCTGCCGCACCATCTGAGGCGAAGAGCTTTGCCTGCTCAGTCCAGGTGATGCCGGTGCGGGTGAACACATACGCAGAACCAGAATCGACTCCTTTGTCATCATCCCAGGCTGCACCAATGAGAGCGGTGTCACCAGAAAGAGAAACAGAAACACCAAAAAAATCACCTGCCGCACCATCTGAGGCGAAGAGCTTTGCCTGCTGAGTCCAGGTAGTACCGGTGCGGGTGAACACATACGCAGAACCAGAACTGACTCCGTTGTCATCATCCCAGCTTGCTCCGATGAGCGCGGTGTTCCCTGAAAGAGAAACAGACCAGCCAAATTGATCCCCTGCCACACCATCTGAGGCGAGGAGCTTTCCCTGCTGTGTCCAGGTAGTGCCGGTACGGGTGAACACATACGCAGAACCAGAACTGACTCCGTTGTCATCATCATACTTTACTCCGATGAGAGCGGTGTCACCATCAAGCGAAACAGACCCGCCAAAATAATCCCCTGCTGCTGCGTCTGAGGCAAGGAGCTTTTGCTTTTCAGTCCAGTTCACTGCCATGCTTGACAGAGGAGTGCTTGGAATCGTTGCATTTATCGTACTATTTTTTAAAGACTCGACTGCGGGAACAGCAGTAGCTATCAACAGCATACATACAAACATACCAAGTATCTTTTTTTTCATGTTATCTTCGACCCCTCTGAATAAGGATTTACTGAAAATTATATATCTTCTGTTGATATAAATCTTGCGCTGTTGCTAAAATTCGTGTATTCTATTCGTTGGTTCTTTCTTTAAAAATATACCCTTAAAAGTTACCTAACATTTTTATACATTAAAAAGATAATAACATCTTGAGAAGTCAATAACAAAACAGTAGAGCTTCCCCCATAACGTTTCTCCTTTTTTTATCTACCTTTCCCCCCAGACGAGACTCTCTTGTTTTTATTCCTGAAAAATTCTTAAGAGGGATATGCTATTAAAGAAAGATATGTTTTGAAATAGTAATTTCGGAGATAGAATATGTCAAAAAGTAGTAGAGAGCAGATAGATAAAGACGAAAAAAAGATACTTTCTGAACTCGTGAAAAACTCAAATGAAAACATAGAAACGATTGCAAAACACTGTGGTTTCTCAAGACAAAAAGTATGGAGAGCCATCAAACGACTAGAAGAAAAAGGCTTGATTTGGGGGTATACCGCGATTTTTAATGAAGAGAAAATAGGACTTATTCATTTTATGTTGATGGTGAAAAGAACCACAAAACAACTCGAAGAAAAAACAGCGGATAAAATCATTTCAAGAAGATTGGAAGACCTTGTCGCAGAATTAGGGATTACTATTGAAAGCAGTTCTTATGTCCATGGTGAGTACGACTGGGTTATAACGTTCACTGCGTTGGATATTAAACAAGCAAAAAAGTTTTCTGATTCATTGATTACGCTGCACCCTGGTGTTATCGAGAAGATAGCGATTATGCAAACGTTGATGTTTATTAGAAAACATTATATCCTGAATCCAGAAAAAATGAAGCTGAAAGAATTCCTATAGTCTTTTCCACCTATGGCTTCTTTTTTGGTTCATTGCAGAAAACAACCCCGAAGGACCCTGTTTTTCTCAAAAAATATACCTAGTAACTACCTTAGTTGTGAGTCAATGCTGAGGTAAAAAAGGATAAAAAAAAAAAGGAGTTTCTAGTACCCCAGTAGATGTCGTAGCACAGGGAACATATGCGGAAATTGTTCGAACAATTGTTCCAAGAGCTGTAAAAACGGTATCTTATACGAGAGTGGCATGGTAATAGGTAAAGGATCTGACCAGACGCTGCTTATACCATGTGTATCCTTTGCGACGACCTTCACTTGGTATGTCCCTTTAGTATTCCAGGTTTTTTTCACAGATGCGGTCTCTCCGCTGTTAATTGGTCCAACCCAGCCACTGAATGTACCATCGCCCCAGTCAAACATATAAGAAATATTATCCCCGTCAGGATCGGTCGTCGAGGTGGTATAGGCGTATTCCGTGCCAACTCCACCGGATGCAGAACCATTTGGTGTCACTGGTTTAGCAGGTGGATTTGATTTTTCACCGATCGCTAAGGTTGGATCGCCAAATGGTTGCCATTCTTCGACTGTTTTATAGTCATATTCATCCATGCCGGATTGTATGTATCGGTTAAGTCCTCTCGACCACATTTCTCCAAAGGTTGTCGCTTGATCAACTTTATAGGCTTTGTAGGTGTCCAACCCGATTTTTCCAATTAATCCCTGCATCACACTCGTTCCCTGATAACTATAGCCAATTCCCGTCGCTCCAAATGTTCCGATGGCTCCACCATTTGAATTGTAGAGAAACGCCCAGTTGAAACAATTCGAATCTGAGGCGAATTTAGCGGTGGAACACGCCTCGACGGTCACGATAGGTAATTTATTACCATTGGAAAGTGTTTGAATATCGGAGCTTGTGATATGCCCTATAGGGGTTGGTACCCATATGTTAAAACTAGTATGTGGGTGTGTAGCCCAGACGTTTGTATTTCCATGCCCGGAAAAGTC
>CAYGVY010000188.1:0-3142 GCA_964353435.1 uncultured Thermoplasmatales archaeon
CCAGCAATGGCGCCTCCGCCGCCGATGGCAGGCGGAATCGCAGGAGACGACAAGCCGCCCTGCTGGGTAGTGACGTAGTGCGGGAAGACGACGAGCTCCACGGGAATGAGGAGCTTCGACGCGAACCACGCCTTCAGCTGCGACATGTCCGTGACGCCAGTGCGAACATATCCGGTCGCCTGACTGTCAGAAGCCAGCGCGTAGCCAGACTCCGCAACCTGCGTGAGCTTCAGAATCTTGTTAGCAATCTCCATGTTGCAGGCCGCGACGAAACGACCGCTCGAGAGGTCAGCACCGCCAGCCATGATGTTGATGATGAGGTCGTTCAGCTTGCCCTGAAGGTCCGCAGCCGGAGTCGCAGTAATGGTCAGAGCGTCCGCGTAAGCGTAGTTGGCAGAGGTCGCGATGGTCGTACCAACCAGCGACGTCATGAGCTGCGTGCCCTGCGCCAGAAGCTTCTGCGTGTAGGTCGCGAGGATGTCAGACCCGCGCGCCTCGAACTCCGCAATCTGCTTCGTGCTGAAGTTCATCTGACCGAAGCGGTAAATGCCAGCCTGGTACGTGCCGCTGCTGATGCGGAGACCGCCCGGCGATGCAGGCGAGTCGTATCCGACAGGCGAGTTCGCGTTGCCGGAAGGACCGACGTTGAGCTGGTCGTTGTCCAGGAAGAAATGGTAGAAGCCCTGCCGGGTATCGACCTTGATGATGGGCGACACGAGAGCGGCTTCGCGGCCAGTCGCACCAAAGCGAGGAAGCGAAATCTGCTGGAGGACTGAGGGGCGAAGTGCCCCTGTATTTACGCCAACGGGAAGAGACATGCGTTACTCCAAAGTGAAAGGTCAGCGACCGGGTTGATTAGGCTTCGCGCTTGTAGACGAGGAACTTGATGGTGAACTGTTCGCCAGCCGCCGCAGAGGTCTGCGCGATGCCAACCGTGTAATCGCCAGCTCCAAGCGGATTGGCAGAGTTGTCGAACGTTCCAGCAGCCGACGAACAGACGCGCGCGCCAGCGGTCACACCGGCAGCGCCTGCAACAGCGCCGTCAAAGCAGCCAATCAGCGTGTCGTAAATCTCGCAGCTGGTCGCGTAACCCGGGTAAGTGCCGCTGTCCGATGCAGCGCCGACGACGACGATGCCGACAGGAACGTCAGAGGCATTGTTTGCAAGCTCGAGCGTGGTAACGCCATTCGTTGCGCTGTCAGCAGCATTGATGGTGAGAAGCTTGCCATCTGCGCCAGTGAGGTCAGCGTTGATGAAGTACTTCGAAGTCGAACGAGGATTGAGGTCAGCGAGAGCCATGATTTACTCCAAAGGAGGAGACTCCGAAGAGTCGGGTTTGATTAGAGAGAGGTGAACTTCGCAGTGGCGCGCTTCTCTTCGACAGCGGCCGGAGCCTTCCCGTCGCGAATCCAGCACCAGGCGTCAATCGGGTCGATGCTCTCGGCCTCAGCGAGGTCCGCGATGCACTTAATCTGCTGCGCGTCCGACAGGTCGTTCCACTTAGGCATGTTGCCCATGACGTCCGACAGGTTCAGGCTGTTGCCGTTTGTCATGCCAGGAGCAATGGGCGACACGGCGCGAGGAGCTGCAGCTGCAACCTTCGCTGCAACAGGAGCAAGGTCCGAAAGAAGAGCCTCGAAGGTGGCAGTCTTTCCGGCGACCAGTGCGTCAGTAAGAAGGGCCTCCATCGCGCTGCTAACCTTGCGGCCAGTAATCGCGCTCTTGACCTTCTCCGATGCAGCCGAACGCTTCACGCGAGTGAGCTCGGCACGAAGCGAAGCAACCTCCGACAACGGAGCCTCCGCGTCTGCCTTCTCAACCTCCTCGTCTTCCTTCTTCGCCTCCACCTCAATGGAGACCTCCTCGAGCTTCGGAGCCTCTGCCATCGCAGCAGCCGAAACCATCTTCAGGAGCTCTTCGACCTTCGCCTGGTCAAGCCCCAGCTCATTGCAATACGCGCCCATCATGTCTGCAAACTTCATGGTGTTTCCTTCCGAAAGGGATACCCCGCGCATCTCTGCGACGGGTACCTGTTGAGTCTTAATCTGTGGCACCGTGACGAAACTGACTTCTCCGATTCCGAACGGGAACCGCCTGTCTGTTTCCGTCGATGCGCCTGCACGAATGTTCGGAGAGATGTACGGCACCTCCCCTGCATCGAACCGCGCAGCCCACTCCGGACTGGTCACGTCCAGACCGCCGTAAATCATCCGCGACGCAGGCTGTTTAATGCCAAGCTTCGCAGCCTCTCCAGCACTCAGAACGCGAATCGCCCGGAGGTATCCTGCGGCCGTCCCGTCCTTCACATGCTCTACTGCAATCGGAGGAGCGAACTCCTGCAGCCAGTCTTCCAGCGACGACACAACATCATCAAACCGGAACTGCAGCTTGTCGGGGTCCGTCTTTGCAGCTGCAAGGTCCCACACGGTGCCATGCGCGTGAATCTTCCCCTCTGGAAGCAGAGACACCCAGCGAAGGGCACCATCGTCTCCAAGGTTGACCTCGTTCGTCCGGATGCGGGGACGATTATGTGAGCTGCTCTTTGACATGCCGCCATCCTGCACGCGCTTTCTTTGCACTGAAAGTCTTTGTTTGTCGCTTTATCCTCCACTAGTGTGGCGTTTGCCGCATTAGTGCAATCCTATCTGCAGTGCGGTATTCTTTTGGAGGAACCATGGACCAGTCAGCACTATCGAAAAGACAAAAGGCGCTCCTTGACGAGCTCCACCGCTGTCACGCGGTCGGATTCCACCCGTCTCCCAGAACCCTCGCAGCCCGCATCGGCTACTTCGGAGACAAAGCCGTCCGGTCTGAGCTGATGGAACTCTTCATCGAAGGGCACATCACTCAAATCTTCAAAGGCATCGGCTCGAGGTCCAACAGGTACATCCTCAAAGGATGCGCCTGCGAGGTCTGCAGCCTCTAGTCGTACAGCCCGATGTAACCGCAGCGGCAGCGGCCTGCGCCACCTAGACAGTCTGGGTCTGGAAGCGGAGGCAACTGCAGGTCAGTGCCGACGACGAAGTCCCGGACGTTGTACTCTTTGCCGTCCATTGATTCGCAAACATCGCATCGGTCCGCGTCATTGATGCTCGAGCGGATGACACGGTCAGGCACCAGCGGAGCCAGACCAGAAGAGGCC
>CAYGVY010000189.1:0-3127 GCA_964353435.1 uncultured Thermoplasmatales archaeon
ATCCATTCGATAGTCGGCGGAAAACCCGAGTCTTTGTGCAAGAATGACGTACTTGAGTAATGAGCTTTGTACTGATATTTTTAATGCTTCTACTTCCTCAGCGCCTTTGAAGGATCCTGAGTCGATCTCCGCAATTGAAACAAAAACAATATTCTTATACAATCCGGGAAAGCTTCTGATCAATGATAAAAACGTGTTCACCCCATAGCCGTTATACCCTGACACCAGAATAACGGCAGTCATGTGTTTGGGATTCACCGGTTTTGTATTTGGATGTCCAACAAGATGGATGCTTGATAACAATAATACCTCATCGAATTTCCGCATCGCTTTTTTTATTTTAGTATAGTGTCGGCGGATAAGATAACAAATAAAGATGACAAAAGCGGTAAGAGCAAGGGTGAGTGGAGCAAGCCAGCCTGCATGCTGATCAGTGAATTTTTCGTAGAGGGTAATGATAAGGATGGTGAAACAGACGATAAACCCAACCAGGAATATAGTTAGTGACCGTCGCCATTTCTTTTGTTTATTACGCTGTTTTATAGAGAGTCGGGTCATGCCAAGTTGAGAGAGGGAAAATGTCAGAAACACGTTGATAGAGTACATAATGACGAGCAGGTCGATTCTTCCATCTGTAAGTATCATAATAAGAACTGCTGCACTACCCATGACAAGTACCCCATTTCGCATGGTGAGTCGTTCGGAGAGCGAAGCAAATTTCTTTGGGAACCACGAGTCTATTGCCATGTTTGCCATCACACGCGGTCCACCGATAAACCCGGTTTGTGCTGCTACAAAAAGCAGTGCTCCTTCTGAGAAAATGATAACAATGGCGATGTAGTTAAAACCACCAAGAGACCATGCGCTAAAGAGTTTATCGGCAAGGACCGCATTGAGTGTTTGTCCAGGAACAGGTTTGACATCGATGAGGAAGTAACAGATGAGTAAAATTCCTGCGACGAGCGCAAGGGAGATTGCCATATATAGCATGGTTTTTTTTGCTGTTTTTTCCCTTGGTTCTCTCATGATTGGTAGTCCATTAGAAACTGCTTCAATTCCAGTGTAAGTTCCGCTTCCTAATGAGAACGCGCGCAGGAAAATCGCTAGGATGCCGATCACCCCTATCGTGGCAAGATCGGTACTGAGATTTCCCTGAAATGTTGTCACATGCGATCCTATAGCAGAGGACTGACTGAGTAAACCATATCCAAGGAGAAGGACGTGGGTAGCAATAAATAGAACGAAAATTGGTGCAAGGACAGTGATTGATTCTTTCAGACCGCGGAGATTAAGGATTATAAGTATGAAAATGAGAAATATCTTGAAAAGGAGTTTATATGAATGGAATTCAATCGGGAGGAAACTAAAAAGTGCGTCCCCGCATGCAGCTAGAGAAACCGTTATGGTAAGTACATAGTCAATAAGCAGAGCGGATCCGGAAACAACTCCAGCACCTTTTCCCAGGGTGTGTGTGGCAACCATATAACCTCCACCACCATGAGGGAATCGTTCGATGATTTTTGAATAAGTATACGAAATAATAAATACAGTTAAAGCAGTAGCGACAGCTAAGAAGATGGCAAGATATGTATGACTTCCTATTGCTTTGAATGCTTCCTCAGGACCGTAGGAGGAAGATGATAGACCGTCTGCTCCAAGACCTATCCAAGACAGTAAAGCGATGAGAGCGATTTTATGAAAAATCGAGGGGTCGTGGATATTACGCGGATGGCCTATAACTTTTGTTGAAATCCGCCGCAATATGCTTGGTTTAGGATCATTGTTTTCCATGGTTTTCGCTTCTTTTTATGGTGAGATAAGGAGGAAAAACCTCCATATCCTGTTGATATAGATAGTACCCGCAAACTACTAGGGATTTAGTATCGGCTATTAATACCTATTTACAGTGATTTGTTTAGGAGAAAAACAAAAAACGTCTATCCAGTTTTACTCGGAGTTGTTCGTGGGAGCTTTATGAAAGTAAAAAGACCTTGTTCAATTCACTGTAACATAATAAAAAGTTATAAAAATAAGAAGAGAAGGTTGGACACTCTGTTTTATTCAACCTGCTTTGACACACGTGGCATTCTTGAAGTGATTGCTACAAGGATGATCCATACAACCACAATGGCGATTGTCATTGTTCCGCCTACTGTTGCTAATTCCTGTAACATAACTGGGATATCAGCGGGGTTCTGCATTGCAGTCAGGAATGGTGGATAAAACACCACTTCTCCATGTGCTATGTGCTCGATTGCAAGCATTGCAACTCCACCCCATAGCATGATATTCAACCAGCCTATTTTAAGTGCTGCTGGAATTTTTTTTCTAAACACAGTCGTTACTATTCCTGTCGCCATTGGTGCTATAAAACACGCCATTTTTTTTACCTCCTTTCTACATTTTGTTTTGGTTTTTTGATGATAAGGACGGTTATCCATATCATGAATACAGGTATTAACATAACGATTCCAAGCACGATGCCATTAGTAATGAAGCCTCCTGTTTCCATTTCAACGAAAGACCCACCTTCATAGCCTAAAAGGTGATCAACCAGTATCATGAATGATGCACCCCAGAGCATTAAGCTGAGCAAATCAAGCTTATATATTTTCGGTGCTACATACCAGAGAATTGTTGCGCCAATTGCTGCAATGAGTGTTGTAATAAGCCACATGTCTCATGTCTCCGTAGCAACTTTTATTTTTTCGTGCCCTTAATATATGCGATAGTATAAAAGAATTATGGTAACAATAATAATTAATTCGTGCTACGTTCCTCAGGCAAACGTGTTACCATGGTGGTAATAAGAAGATTTGGAATCTCTACCGACTCTGAATCGTAAAATAATTATTCGTAGCAGCTTTCTTATAATAGTACCACGATTTTCCTATAGACGTGCTACCATGCCTGTAGAAAGAGTAGGAGTATCTTTTGAACCAGACTTACTAAACAAATTTGATATGTTAATAAAAAAAAGGGGTTATACAAATCGTTCTGAAGCTATTAGAGATCTAGTACGAAAGGAGATTATCGAATCAGGGATTAAAGAAGAGGAAAGCGAGGTCATCGGGACCCTGACTATCATCTATGACCATGATATTGGAAACGTCACAGACAAATTGCT
>CAYGVY010000190.1:0-3115 GCA_964353435.1 uncultured Thermoplasmatales archaeon
ATAACCTATGAGAATCTTAGCCTTTTTTTCATGAATTCAGGCCCAATTTATTACGGAAAACCTAGCGATTGGGCTGATACACTCAGTATCGGTCTTACCATAGATGATATAGTCTGGCTAGATGAAAGATTAAGCAATTGTACCGCAAACCATAAAATTATTCTTATGCACCATCCCGCTATAAATATTAGAAATAAAAATGGTGAATTATATGATGTTTTTATGAATAATAGAGAAAAGTTCATTGAGTTATGTGAAAACTATGATGTTGATACTGTTCTAGCAGGACACACACATGATCCCCGGGTTTTTGATGCTGAAGAACATCTCTATGAAAACCTGCCGATAAACAGTAGCAATTATCCTACTTTGTTTGTTCAATCTGATGATTGTAAAGAAGGTGTACATTACCGGAATATATCAATTGTTGGTAATGCTATTTGGATTGAGCAAAGTCAAGAGACATATTTCAAATGTTTTTCCTCTAATAATGAGGGGATTTGATCGGAGAAGTATTAACACCGTTTTACGCTTATGTTTTTTGTACGAATCAATAGTAAAAGCAAAGTTAATATAAGGTGACTCCATATTAATTATAATTGTTTCGTATCCTAAAGGGGGATAATATAAATGATACAGAAAAAAAATCTACGAAAAGCGTCAGGGCTAAGCATCATTTTTATGCTGGTTTGTATTGCAGTTGGTGCATCTTGCACTGCGACACAGCAATCTCAAACGATTTTCGCTATAACCGAAGTGAAAGGTGGTTTGGGTAAAGTGTCTGTTACCATAAAAAACATCGGTGATACTACTGCTGAAAATATTACAATAATAATCTCGGTGAAAGGAGGCATTTTCAATAAAATTGATATTGAAAAAATATGTAGTGGCTGTGATACTTGTGGTACTACGATTGAACCGAATGGAATAAAAACAGAAAGCACCTCGGAAGCAGGATTCATAATTGGGTTGGGACCTATTACCATTACCGCTTCTGCCGAAGCAGCAAATACAGCAAAGGTAGAGAAAATTTATACCGGTTTTGTTCTCGGACCATTCGTAATCGTCACTCAATAAATCATAATATCAAACAGAAGATTTCATCTACCTTAATTTCTTTCTCTGATTTCAATTCAACATGTCAATTATCGGACAAACATTAACACGGTTTTAAGAATCATGTTTTTGTACGAATCAATGAAAAAAGAAAAAGAAAGGGATTCTTAGTATCCCAATAGTTGTCGTAATATTGGAAAAGCATGTGGGAAATGCTCGAACAACCACTCAAGGAACTGTTGCATCGGGTTATACGAATAAGGCATCGTGATAGGCAAGGGATCTGACCAGACGCTTTCCGCGCCAGTTGTATCTTTTGCTTTGACTTTAACACTATAGGCTCCCTTTGCTGACCATATATGCGATGCTGTTATTGTTTGTCCTGAATTGTAGGGTCCTGTCCAGTTTAATGGGGTTCCATCACCCCAGTCCCACATATAATAGAGTTGATCACCATCTGGATCTGTAGTTGATGTTTGATATGTGTATGATACCCCTGGTTTTCCTGATGCAGATCCACGGGGTTTACTTGGTTTATTTGGTGGATTACTTGTTATTGTAACTGGTAATGCTGATGAAAATGAACTTTGTGCACCATGTTCATCTTCTGCAATCACTTTCATATTGAATATTCCCGTATTGGAGAACGTATGCGAATTACTCACAGTTGCTCCTGATGCGTAGAGGCTAGTCCATTCATCTACAGTTCCATCACCATTCCAATCCCAACCGTATTTTATTTTATCCCCATCAAGATCATTTGTACTTGTTGAATATGTATACGATGTTCCTTTTATACCAGATGTAGGACCTGTTGGCTTACTTGGTGTGTTTGGTGGGTTGTTAGCACCCGTGATAACAACAGTTAATTGTTGGGAAAAATTACTTTGTGCCCCATGTATATCCTTTGCTTTCACCTGTAAGTAATAAGTCCCTGCCCCTAAGAATTTGATATTCACAGTACAGGTTGCTCCAGAAGAATAGTTTTCAGTCCAAAAATCAACAACACCATCACCTGCATCCCACCCGTACCTCACGTTATCTCCATCAGGATCAGTTGTACTGGTAGTATATGTGTATACAGTTCCTACTATTCCTGTGGTTGGTCCTGA
Source organism: uncultured Thermoplasmatales archaeon (assembly GCA_964353435.1). Classification (GTDB taxonomy): domain Archaea; phylum Thermoplasmatota; class E2; order DHVEG-1; family DHVEG-1; genus SM1-50. The sequence continues at coordinate 2,169 of CAYGVY010000190.1, forward strand.
GGGTTTACTTGGTGTGTTTGGTGGATGATTTATTTCTTCACCAGTAATTACAAATGCAAGATCAAGTGATATTTGAAAATCTGGTGGCTCATGGAGTTCTCCCCAGTTTAATTCATTCCAGAAAGCCCAGACTGCATCATCATTCCAATGATTAAGAGAGCTTTTCCATCCCCATCGTGGCTGTGGTTGTGGTGGCATTGATGGCATAACAATAGCTGATATACTTAACCAATAGATAGTTCCTTGTGTTTGTACAAATGGATTCGGGATATTTTCAATGTTGTACTGCCAATAAAGTATATGATTTTGTGGTATGAAAAAACCTTCACCAGAATTATACCATCCTTGTGGTCCCTCCCAAGGGCCAGCAACTTTCCAATCATTGGGTACAAAGGTTCGCTCCCAGATTGTCACCCCAGGTCTGCTATATGGTATTTGAGGTGGATTTGCGGGAATATCAGCATGTATAGCTATAACAAATGCCTGGATTATTCCAATGTTATCATTAAACCATGAGCCCCAGAAATGAATATCTGTTACAGGTCCGGTTTCTGTACACATCCAATCATCAGCAAGGCAAATCTGTGGCCATACTTGTTCTACGCGGGTTGCATCAACATCCCAGCCAAAAGGATTTGGTAACTGGGGAAAATGCATCTTATAATCATCACCAGGGTTCCAGTCAGCAACAGCATTTAATGATATGCTTGTTGTAATCAATAGCGTACAAATTATTATACCAACTATTTTTATTTTCAATTTACCAATTCCTCCACTATCAAAAGATATTCTGTATCCCTTTTTAAATTTATCTAAGATTATTTTTTATAACAAATGTAACATAAGTTCACGAGGTTTATTTCATTTCAACGTTACTTTAATCCTGAGGTTATCTTTAAAAACATATCCTTAGAGAATGTATGTTTTTTACTGCTTTATTTATTTTA
>CAYGVY010000191.1:0-3077 GCA_964353435.1 uncultured Thermoplasmatales archaeon
TTCGAATTGAATGTTTTTACTATGCTTCGCGATCCAGAGAGATTGACGACGATCAACATGATATTTGCAATGATCAGTGTGGCAAATGATAATGTACGAGCTTGATCCTCATTCGCAGGAGTACCATTGTAAAACCAGAAAAACACAAAGATCACCGCGATGAGGACGCTGAGACCCTGAATAAAACTGTATAAGAAATTCTTCCGCCCAAACAACCGTTCCTTCAGATTTCTTGGTGGGCGATCCATGATGTTTTTCTCTTCAGCCTCAGCCTCAAAAACTGTGGAGCACGCAGGATCAATAATCAGCTCAAGAAACGCAATGTGCGCAGGCAACAATACCAAAGGAAACCCCATAAGAATAGGAATAAGCGCCATCCCTGCGATAGGAACATGAACAGAAAAAATATAACTAATAGATTTCCGTAAATTATCAAAAATTCTTCTCCCCAATCGAACCGCCTGAACAATTGATGAAAAATCATCATTCAATAATACGATAGCAGAGGATTCACGGGCAACGTCAGTTCCTCTCTCACCCATCGCAATACCGATATGTGATGATTTCAACGCGGGAGCATCGTTGACGCCGTCCCCCGTCATTGCAACAATTTCCCCATTTGCCTTGAGGGCATCAACAATCGCTAGTTTCTGTTCAGGAACAACGCGGGCGAATATATTAACGGTTTTAATTTTCTCTTGGAGTTCCTCGCGACTCATGGCTGCAAGCTCAGGACCAGTGATAAAATCCTCAGGGTTTTTCAGACCGATTTGTCGTCCTATATGTTGGGCGGTACCAGGGTAATCACCCGTAATCATGATTAGCCGCATACCAGCAGTATAACATTCTTTCAACGAGGGTGCAACCGCGGTACGCACTGGGTCGACGAACCCGAGCAACCCGACAAATTCAAACTCGAAATCATGCTGTTTATCAGGTAGTGATTCTTCCGGAAAACTCGATTTTGCCACTCCAAGAACTCGAAGTCCTTTGTCCGTCATTTGTTTCACATATACATGTAATTCTTTTGTCTGCTCTTTGCTGAAATGACATAAATCTGCGATAGCTTCCGGTGCGCCTTTTGCCGCAATAACATGCTTTCTTCTATCAGCGGATTCCCAAACGTTCGAGAGGGCTAACAAGTGTTTTGAGAGAGGATACTCCCGGACTAGTTTCCAGTTTTCATGAACGTGTTCTGTGTTTGAAAGAAACTTTTCAGTCGTATTTTTTATTTCTTTTTCAATTGGATCAAACGGGTTTTTTTGACTAGCTAAGAAACCGAATTCCAACAGATCATGAAAGATTTCAGGTAAAGGTTTCGTCCCATTTTTTTCTAAATCAAATGAGGTCTCCTTGGTAAAAAGAGAGCTTAAGAGCATTTTATTCATGGTCAATGTGCCTGTTTTATCGACGCATAAGACAGTGGCAGCTCCCAGCATTTCAATCGCAGCGGTATTTCGTGTCAGGACATGCCGTTTGGACATCCGCCATGCACCTAAGCTTAAAAATATCATAAGAACAACCGGAAACTCCTCAGGCAGGATGGCCATACTTAAACTCAGGCCTGCGAGGAACCCAGTGATCCAGTCACCACGCGTAATACCATAGACGATTATTACAATACTACAAAGAATTAATCCGGCGATTGCAAAATTTTTTACTAACCGAGTAGTTTCTTTCTTCAATAAGGTTTCTTCAGGATTAATTTTCTGTAACGCTTTGCCGATTTTACCCATTTCTGTATAACTACCAACACCGGTTACCCGGGAGATTCCATGACCCTGTACAATAAGGGTGCCGGAATAAACAAAAGGTAAATCATCGCCTCCAGGCTGAATAAAGGAGGCGACACCATCCCATTCCGATTTTCGCACCGCGAGGGATTCACCAGTAAGGAGTGATTCATCAACCAGGAGATTAGAAGAAAAAACAACAACCCCATCAGCAGGAACTCGATCCCCTTCTCGTAGAATTATAAAATCATCTCTGACAACTTCTCGTCCAGGGATTCTCTTTTGTTGTCCATCTCTTATAACTAGCGCACGGGGACTTGACAGATTTTTCAACGCCTCTAATGCACGTTCTGTTTTCCGTTCTTGATAAAAAGTGATACCAACGACAACAAAAACGAAGATCAATAACATGATGGCGTCTTGTTTTTCCCCAAGAATAATATAAATGAGGCCTGCACCAATTAGGAGCATCAACATGGGCTCAAGGAGGACATGAACTAAAATGACAAAAATATTTTGTTTTTTCTGAGAGGGAATCTCGTTATATCCTTCCTCTCGGAGTCTTTTGGCAGCTTCTGCCTCGGAAAGACCTGTTATCGTCTCAATACCTTGAACTTTCGGGATACCATTATAGGATGATTTTGATGTTTTCATTGATGAAGGGGAGGAAATAGCTGCCCAGATATAGGTTTTTTGATTTGTTAAAAAAGAAGAAGAGAAGAGTATCTCGTGTTATTGGGTAGGGTATCCACCGATTTTCAGGGTTGGATCCCCGAGCAGCATGAACTCTTCAACGGTAAACGCGTCATCATGGACATCAGTGATATACCCATTTTGCATCTGCGTCATCATTTGACCAAGGTACTCACTGCTGTTGTAAGCAGAGAAGAACTCTATTGACATTTTCCCAGCACCACTATCGACACCACCATATGCTGTTCGGGTTGCTCCAATTGTTGCAATTGCACCACCTCCCTCCTGTTTGAGAAACGACCAGGCATAACACGGGATTCGCTGCGAGGTATTGACACCAAGTGCTTGAACCAAGAAAGTGACTATGTTTACAATTTTTGAATAATCCAGGGTATCTTGGAGGATGTAATCGATTTTTGCAGTGAGACATGCGTCAAAAAATATAATTGGAAGTTTATATCCGTTCTTTTGATCTTTGATGTACGAGGTTAAATAGTATTTCATTTGTAATCCAGATGGAGTGAAGGTTCCCATACCGTGTTCAAACCCATGGCCAGAATAATCCAGGAATCCTGCACCTTCCGTAATAGAATTTGAAATTGTTTGTCGGTTAAAGTTACCCTTCGATGTCCAGATGATCTTTGGTGTAAA
>CAYGVY010000192.1:0-3073 GCA_964353435.1 uncultured Thermoplasmatales archaeon
GCAGTTGAAGCGAATTGAGCATTTTAAGGAACCTATGAGTGCGCCATGGTTGAAAAGAAAGAACGAGAAAAAACCTTTAAAAGAAACGTATTCTTCAACAGAGTTACTTGCGTGTGTGGCCGCTCATATTCTTGAGGATAAGAAATCAGTGTTTGTTGGGACCGGTCTTCCGATAATCGCTTCGATGCTTGCACAACGAACACATGCGCCGAACCTACTGTTATTCTTCGAGGCTGGTGGAATTGGGCCAGAAATGCCGGTGCTTCCGATTAGCGTTGGCGATTCTCGGACCTTCTATCATGCGGTCGCTGCCTCTAGTATGCATGATTCGATGGCGATGGCACAGGCAGGCTATATTGACTATGGGTTCCTTGGCGGCGCACAAATCGATATGTACGGGAACCTTAACACGACCGTGATCGGACCATATGAACATCCGAAAGTAAGGCTCCCAGGCAGTGGTGGTGCGAACGACGTTGGAACACTCTGTAATAATACAATTATTATTATGCGGCAGGATAAGCACCGATTCCTTGAGAAGATTGATTTTCTGACAACACCAGGATATCTCAATGGGTTTGATTCGCGGAAAAAAACCGGGTTGCCTGTTGGAAGTGGTCCATATCGAGTGATTTCTCAGCTTGGTGTTTATGGGTTTGATGATGAGTCGAAACGAATGAAGCTGCTCTCTATACACCCTGGTGTAACCATTGATCAGATCAAAGAGAATAGTGGATTTGAAATAATTATCCCCAAAAAAATTTCAGTAACAACACCACCTTTACAAAAAGAGTTAGCAATACTAAAGAAAATTGATCCTGCAGGAATGGTTATTGGAAAGTAAAAATTCTTTAGAAAATAACAACCTTTTTTAATTCTTTATGGTTTACCGGTTGGAGGACTGGTGCCTTTAAAGGGTTTTTTTAGTCCTTAAGGGAGACGACAAATATGTCACGAAAAGTCTGTATAATTGGAGGAGCAACTACACCATTTGACTACGGCCCGACCGGTTTTGAAAGCATAGAGGGCGGAGCAGCAGAATGCGTCAAAGAAACACAACAAGACGTCACTCAGTTCTCGCTTCGTGATATTGATCTCATGATTTATTCACATTTCTCAGTGCATTTCGGCCATCAACTCGCCCCAGAATGGATTATTCATGATCATCTTGGGCTTGTTGGTCTTCCTCATTACCGGGTGGAAAACGGGGGAAACACCGGTGGGTCCGCATTATACGCCGCTGCACTTGCTGTCATGTCCGGCCACCATGATGTCGTCGGTATCGTCGGCTGGGAAACCATGGACACGGTTTCGCAATCACAAGGCAGTGAATTCATCGCGATGGCATCAGACATTAGATACGAGCTTATGGCTGGCGGTATCTACCCGATTTTCTACGCCGCAATGGCGAATAAATGGATGAAAGAAAACAAGGTTACTGAAGAAGACGTTGCGATAATTGCAGCGAAAAACAAGAACAACGCGATGGACAACCCCAAGGCGCAATGGTACCGCAACGAACATAGGTACATTACGGTTGATGATGTGATGAACTCGCGGCTCATCTCCTACCCGATTAAGAAATTAGATTGCTGTCTGATGACCAGGGGTGTTGCATTTCTCGTCGTCTGCTCTGAGGATTACGCAAAGAAAGTCAACCCGGATCACTATGTGACGGTTGATGGCATGGGATTGTCTAGTTGCACAATTCGCGCCGGGGACCGACTGAATAACCCCGCCTGGAACGAACGCTATGGAGCTGGATACCCAGGGATGACCGAGTTTGCTGCTTGTAGGAACTCTGCTGAGCAAGCATATAAGATGGCGGGAATCAAAGATCCGGTAAAGGACATTGATTTTGGTGAGATCCATGATGCTTACTCCACGTCCGAGGCACAAATTTACAAAGCACTCGGGCTTGCTGATAAAACCAACATCGCTCAGTTTATTCGCGATGAACGAACCAGTATTAATGGTGACATCCCGATGAACCCTGGTGGTGGACTGCTGGGGTACGGGCATCCTGTTGGCGCCACCGGTCTTATGAGCACCATCGAATGTTATTACCAGCTTGCAGGGATGATCCCTCAGAAACACCTGAGTAGAAAAACCGAGGTCCCAAACCCAGAGTGCGGCATTGTTAACAGTCATGCAGGAACAGGAACTAGTATCTCTAACTTCATCCTCAGGAGGCATTAGACGATGATGGCGGCAGTTACCATAAAAAAGAAAAAAAATAAATTTTCAGAAGCACCAGTTTTTACAGAGAAAAAAGATTATCGACCTGAGGGTGTGAAAGAAACAGGTCTTGCCTTTGTCGGTCATGAAATCTCAGAGGACAGAACCACGATGAACCAATTCCTCCACTATGATCAACTATATACTATTCGTCATGGTTGGAACAGTAAATTCTTTATTGGATTATTGGACGGAAAAATCATGGGAACACGCTGCCCGAGATGCGGCGATTCTTGGGTACCTGTTCGTACACATTGCTGGAACCTGGATTGTAACCTTGAAAAAACTGAATGGGTGGAAATGCCGCTCACCGCGAAGGTTCACACTTGGACGGTTGCTGGGTGGAGTGGACGCTCATCGCTCAAACGACTCCCGATTATCCTCGTTTATGCTGTCATCGGTGACAGTAAAGTTGCGATTGCTAACGAACTCCACGGCCTCAAACCCTGGGATGTTGAATTCGACATGCCGCTGAAAATCGTGTTTAAACCCAAAGAACAACGTATTGGAGCGGTTACTGATTTTCATTTTGAGCCTGCGGATGGCTGGAAACCATCACCGATGAACAAAGAAAAAGAACGGATCAAGAAACTTGTAGAACCTGTATATGAATGGGTAAAAACCCTCGAGTAACCCTTTAATTTAATAAGAAAAAAAGAGAAGCGATTTTTAATTACTGGGAAAGTTTATTTTAGAATGTAACATGATTTTTTCCTTTTATCAATAAAAGTCTTAATCTATTCTTATCTTTTCTTTTACAAATTCAACCAGTTGTTCTTTGGTGAATGGTTTCTGTAAGAAATTTTCAATGCCGCTTGGCTGTTTTTTTAATGCA
>CAYGVY010000193.1:0-3071 GCA_964353435.1 uncultured Thermoplasmatales archaeon
TTATGAAGGATACATACGCGGCGTGGTATAACTCAGCATGGAAAAGGATGAAACCCATTGACATCTATAATCGTGGAAGTACCACCTTCAGTGAATATGTGCTAGATATGACCGTGTACTATGATTCTGATATACAAACTGATTTCAGGGATCTTCGGTTCACTGATGAACAAGGAAACGATCTCTATTATTGGATTGGTGAGAAAATAAATGGTGAATCAGCAAACGTGCTAGTGAGAGTACCAAATGTTACCCCTGGTTATACCACTATTTATATGTTCTATGGGGATTCAACTGCAACAGATCAAAGTAACTTTGATATGATTTTCACTTGGGATGACAGGACTGATCCTGATCTAATGATCTCCTATAAAAATTATCTCGAGGGTGCTTGGGACCCTGATGTTGCCTATGGCGGTGGTAGATTCCTTGTTGCATGGGAGGAAAGATTAGGGCCAGAGGATTTACCAAGTGATATGCAGAGGGCAATAACCTCTGTTATTCATGGGCGGACATATAATTCAGATGGCGGTGATCCACAACCTAGTGGGGATGCAGACATTGATATCTCAGATCCTGTTGCCACAGCGTGTCATAAAGAAAATCCGTCTATTGCTTATGGTGATGGCGTATTTTTTGTTGCTTGGGAGGAAAACCCTGCTAATATTCTTAATCGATATGAGGTTAATATAGGCGGTGCTCTTGTTACCCCGAGTGGTACGGTTACTTCAAGATTTATAATTTGTGATAGCACTGGTATACAGGCTGATCCTTGTGTAGCATTTGATAGTACAAACCACAGGTTCTTCGTAGTATGGGAGGATGCACGAGATAGTACAAATAACTATGATGTGTACGGGCGGATTTATAATGTTAATGGACAACCAGTTGGCCAAGATTTCCAGGTAGCTTCTGGTACGAACTGTCAGGATGAGCCATGGATATGTTCCGATGATCAAGGTACGTACATGGTGGTCTATGAAGATGGATACGATCCTGAGGTTGGACCCTTTGGGCTTTTTGCACAACGCTTTGATAGCAATGGGAACAAAGTTGGATCAACTATTTCTATTGCTGCTGGTAGTAGTAATGTTGATAATATTTATCCATCGGTTTCGTATTGTACGCAAACTAAACGGTATTTTGTAGCTTGGAACGATGGTGATATAAGCGTGGACCCTAACGCTCGTTCTAGCTATGATGGTAATATATGGGGTAAAATTCTCGATCAATATGGTAACAGTGTAACTGATAACTTCATTGTGCAATCTGGTGATCAGTATATAAGATCAGACGTAGTAACCTATCTAGATACATTGTTTTTTGTTTCATATGATGGGCGAAGTGATCTTTGGGGTAAACTCATTTCATCAGATGGAAAAGTTCAAACTAATGGACATAGACTCGACGATGGGTCCTCTCAAAACGTAGATTGGAATAACCTTGCGGTTGGCGAGGGAAGAATCTTTGCAGTCTGGGAAGATGAACGTGACCAAGCAAGTAATTATGCAGATACTTTTGGAAGTGTCTGGCATGTCTATCGGTCTACTGGTTCCTCAGAGGTATTCTATAATTTTGGTGATGAAAAACAGATTGTTACACAAGCAGTAGTTGTTTCAAAGCAAATTAATGCAGGTGCTCTTGAAAAATGGGAAGTGTTTGATGCTGTCTACTCTATACCAATTGGTAATATGCAATTTGATATCCTCAACGGGGCAGGTACACAAGTTTTACTTGAAAATATCAATCCTGGACGTGATATCTCAAGTATAACAGCTAATCCTATTCGTCTTCGTGCAACATTTACACGAACAATTCCAAAGGATACACCATCGCTTGATAAATGGAATGTGAGCTGGATAGGCTCAGATCGTGATCCACCATGGACAGAGTATGAAAAAACCCCTGAACAACCTGATGGTGACAACAACTGGTACACAGTGTCTGTTGAATTTACACTCCACCCACATGATGATGTCTCATTACCAGGGGAAATCAGCACATACTATAAAATCAACGATGGTTCACAGCAGATATATGATTCCAATAATAGACCAAGGATTTCTGCAGAGAAATTGAACAATAAAATCGAATTCTGGTCTGTAGATGCTGCAAAAAATGAAGAAATACCCCATAAAGTAGTTAGTGGAATTAATATTGATCGGACTAAACCAACGGTGATTATTGCAACACCACAATGGGGATCAGTCCCCAAAGGCGATGTCAAGGTTAGTGGTACCGTCTATGAATCATTATTAGGATCTGGTATTAACAATATTGAGATATGGTTCCAAGGAGGAAAAATCCCTGAAAATGAGATCACACTTTCACCAACTAAAGACTATTTCGAATGGCATTTCACTGCAACGAGCGCAAAAACATTTACTATGAGCACTCAAGGATACCAAAATAATATCAGGGTTCTAGCAACTCAGTATGAAATCGAAGTTCGAGCATATGATAACGCAGGTAATATGGGAAATGCCTACGTAACTGTTCGCTGTTCCGTGAGTCTTTCATATCAATTAGGCAAAGATGTATCTCAATCTTATCCAATTAATGAACCTATAACTTTTTATGGATCTACATCTGGTGGAACAGAAGCATATAGCTATTATTGGACTTTCGATGATGGAACCACATCTACAGAGCAAAACCCCACACATACATACACCAGTCCTGGGAATTACGAGGTTGCACTAGTTGTCACAGATGCAGAGAGTAATACTGTTACAGCTACAACTACTGTATCAATGGTTCAGACTGTTGCAAAATAGAAAGTTAAAAAATAGTAACAGAGAAAAAGTACTAACCACAATAGAACCTACAAATCCATCAACCAATGAAGAAATAAGAAAAATATTTTTAAAACATAAGGTTACCGATGATTACACACTTGAATGGTCAGAAACCGAGAAAGTGTAGTATCCTGAATTAACTTCCTTCTGAGTTTTCTGGAAGGGAGCAGCAACGTGTTGCGATTGCGCGCGCCATTGCAAATAACCCATCAATTCTTCTCGCTGGCTTATTCTGGCCCATCGAATCGATCCCTGATTACCTCCAACCACTCT
>CAYGVY010000194.1:0-3070 GCA_964353435.1 uncultured Thermoplasmatales archaeon
TCTGCCCATCTGACACAAAGTCAATTCCTGCAGTCGTCATGTCATGAACAGCTTGCTTGATATACCTTGCCCAAGAACTTTCCTGCTCAGAAAAATAATCATTGATCAGTTCCAATGTATCAACGCAGACCGGGTATGATCCAATTACACTAGTTTTCAGCTTCTGTTTCATTTCAGTAGTTTCCTCCGAGGATGCGACGCAACAGGAGTCACACCAAAATAATTCTCCGCATACTCAGAAACTAGGATATCTTGCCACGCCATAAGAGGAATAACAAGCTCTGCGTTTTCTATGGGACCGAAGATAGCGTAGTTCCCCCCAAAAAGAGGAATACTATTATTGGATGCGACATCAACGGTTTTTTTCGCCAAAGGAAAATCATTCAACCATCGTGATTTCTCAACAACGTTATGAATCGCACAACCTGTCGGAAGACCATATTCCTCCTTAATCACAGGGATAGCAGCTATCGCGGCACCACTGTTCTCACCAGGAGCAAGCGCGGCTGTGTCGACAAGGATTTTCTCAATACCAAGTTTATGAGCGATTTCAAGAAGACCTCTCTCTGTGAGATGCGCTCCGTTCTCCAACACCTCAATTTTACCGTCCGGTGATTTATTTTTTGGGTTAAACGCGACGACGATTACCATCTCAGGTGTATTGTTCTGTAATGCTTCGATTTCTTCTTTTGTGATGCCTATATGGATGGAATTATAGATCGTCCGTGAAAGTAGTTTTTCCTCTGCGAGGCGTTCTAATGTCTCTACCTTGATAGATGGTTCAATGATGTCAATGGAAAACGGATATTTCCGTGGAAGTACTTTTTCAATAAATGAAATGATAGGTTGGATATACTCGACTTTCCGAATGAAGAAATCAGGGATGGTTGGAGTACCGGTTTGTTTGCTGATATCCAGGATGGTTTGTATGTGTCTTTTTGCATCATCAAAATCAGGTTCTCCTTTAAAGAACACGCCACCAAAAAGAACAGTTGGGTACATTCCTGGTTGCCCACCAATCGATATTCCTGAGATGTCAAATATTTTTTGTTCTTTCGTAAACGAAAACATTTACTCGCCTCTCTTCCTAACTTTTCCCATATAATCTATAATAATTTTTGAATGTAGTGCACGCTTATCGGTCAAGCTGACTGTTGTCTCTGGTTTGATTCGTATCGCAATATACGGCTCTCCATAGGATGATGGTGTCTTCATTGTACAATCAGCGATGATTTTGTCGATTTTTTCTTTTTCTTTTTCTCCGAGTAAATCAACAACGTTCAGTTGATCCTGAAATCGTTTGATCGCGTCTTCTTTCAGGTTTTCAATGTACGGGATCGCACCAGGTGCATCAATGATTCGATGGTTGTTGTCTATGCCGTTTTTATGTAATGCAAGGAGCGATGACCCTGAACGATGTCCTCTAATATCATCTCCGCAGACGACCAGAAAACGAATATGAGGATTTGATATCGTGTTCGCAACAATTTTTTCTATCCCTATGTTCTCAGTTTTTAATCGACCGTAGATTGCGACACTCTCTGGTGGAGTGTACTGAATGTTGAGTAACACAACAGCGACACATCCGTTTGGTGAACACGCAGTGAATTCACCACCCCAGGGGTAGTAATCTTCAGCCATTACTTGCACGCTTCGTTTTGATAACGTAAGTGTTATATTTGATTTTAATCTGCCGGAGTAACACAATATACGTCAAGTTCCTCGCCATCAAACATGCGACGAGCAACTATCCAAGAGGAGAGCCTTTCATTTTTCAGATAATGTTCCAGCGTTAATCGATTGGACAAAGAACTAAAAATAAAATACGCACGACCGTTGTTCAGAAGATGTTTTTTAAGACCTTGAATGAATCGCTTTGTGACACTCAAACCGTCTCGTCCTCCATCTGTTGCGATATCAAACCATCCCCCAACTTTTTCTTGTTTTTTAGTGGGTAGGTACGGCGGGTTAAAGATGATAACATTGAAGAGTTCTTTTTCATGAAGAACGGAGAAGAGATTTCCTTGCCTTATTTCTATATTTCCTTTGAGGAGAGGCTGGTTTCGTTCAATATTACGGCGAGTAAGTTGAACGGCAAACGGATTGATATCAGTACAGACTGTAGGTGATCCCTTGCGAGCGCAGTCAAGCGCGATAAGGCCACAGCCGGTACCCAATTCCAATACGGTATCGTGAGAATCAACATGCAGTGTTTCAAGCAGAAGAAAGGAATCCTCTGCAGGGTCGTAGACCTCTGAGTGTGTCTCAATGACAAGGTCATGGTAATGAAAAATGTTTGGTGTATCATCCTTTTTTTTCACATGATCAACCTTTCAATTTATCATCGCAGGGACGTTGTATATGTATTGAAAATGTTGGTACTAAATCTCTTTGGCGGTAACCTTTTATAGTAAAATAACTTAAGTATCGAATGGAAACACACCAGACATTTTCTGATCCTGGCTAGTGTATCATACTCCTTTGCATAATCATATTAAAAACGATGCCATTGCGGAGATGGCAGACTGAGAGATGAACCCAATCTCATCTAGGAACTCCGGAAAGAAGGATTTTAAACAGAGATGATCGAAAACGGAGAAGATTTCCGAGCGAGATCGACCGTTTTTACCCTAAGCTTGAGGTAAAAGAGTAAATATTAAACCTCCATGAACAGCTTTGGAAAAACTAATATATTCTCTATGGGTCTGTTACTTTTTGTCTCTCAACAAGATTCCTATGTTCAACAGGTCAACCTATCGGTTTTATAAAGAAGAGAATTTATTCGTAGGGTAGCATGAAAGAGAAAGAAATTAAAAAAATCGTTCGAGAAGGATACGCGGAAATAGCAAAAAAGAATCGATGTAGCTGTGCGCCAGTGAGCTCCTGTTGTGGTGGTCCTCAAGCAGAAGAAATCAGTAAAAATATTGGGTACAGCCAACAAGAAATAAATGCAGTTCCGGATGGAGCAAACCTAGGTCTAGGCTGTGGAAACCCGACTGCTCTTGCGTCTTTAAGAAAAGGTGATGTTGTCCTTGATCTTGGCTCTGGAGCAGGGTTTGATTGTTTTCTT
>CAYGVY010000195.1:0-1646 GCA_964353435.1 uncultured Thermoplasmatales archaeon
AAAGTTTAAATATGTGCTATGCTATTGCATAGCATTGATAGTACTATGGAAATTATAGCTTGCCCACTCTGCGGTAGTAAAAATACTCATTCTTTGATCGTAGGAAATTCAGCTCTACCATTTTTTTCAAGCGGATATGCTTGTGAAGATTGCGTTTTCAAAGGTGTCCCCCTCATATTTGCCTCGGAAAAGATATACCAAAATTTCTTGGATTTACAAAAAAATATGAAATAAGATCTATACCCTTATTTCCTTGGAGAACCGGAGGAAAGGTATCGTTCTTCATAAGGATCCCCTTGATGTTTTTCCCTTTCCTCCCCGACTTACCAGACCCTTTATCATAATCATAAGGGGAAAAAAGAATAGTAAAAATATGTATGCCGTGCAACCTGGCATACGCAGATCGCGCTTCGCTGTTTGAATTATTGGCACGATAACTATTGGAGTACTAAAATAGGAATACTTCCCATTTATGTTATTGTCGGGATATTACAGGCAAATATTTTCCCTGCATTAAAAGTCCCATGGCCACAATTTGATCTTAGACCAACAGTGACCCCAAACCCCATACCCTACGTCAAGGTAGTTACTACCCTGATTTTTCTTTTTTTTGTCAACGAGTAACATAAAACCTGGGGAATTTTGATATACGAGAAAAAAGGATAAAAGGTCTCCTTATTTTTTCTTATTAAACCCGTTCCGAAACCATCTTAATGTAATATGGAAGCGTTGAATCGCGGTGATGTTTCCAACAACTGCAAAATAAATCAGCACCCATTCGATAATGGTTGTGTTCCAGGGCAATTGAAGCGAAGAGCGAAGCGCAATGTGTTGAATAATAGGGAATACAATGAGCAGGGCGAGTCGATCCGCCCGTCCTAATAACCCGGAGTAATCACGTTTATAACCGATTGCTTGTGCTTGTGTCCCCATATAACTGGTAAGTAACATACCGATGATTGCAAGCAATCCAATAGGAGGTCGGCACCAGGGGCTCAGTGCAAGTGCACCAACCATGAATACGTCCGCGTACCGATCAAGTGCGTGATCAAGGAAATCTCCACGTGCCGATGCCTTGTTTGTTAATTTTGCAACCTTTCCGTCGATTGCATCAAACAGGCCATTGAGTAAGACAAACAGGGCAGCAAAAAATAAAAAGAAGTTCTGTAACTCACTTGATGGATTTGAGAAATAAAAAAAACCTCCCGCGATTAGAGAGAAAACAAGTGCAAACCAGGTGAGACTATCAGGGTTAATATGCGTGAAGTGCTTCGCTATCATGGTCAGGAACGGATCTACTTTTCCTCGTGTTCTATCCAATACCATATCTGCTCCTATGCTGGAAAACCTTTGAGGATTTCCTCTGACCAATCAATCCGTCCTATATTATATGTTTTTGTCGGTTGAAAGTTCTTCTTCGCAATCTTCAAGATTGATGCGGTAACCTCTTCGATGGTTTTTTTGGTTGTATCAATCTCAAAAATATTTTTCTTGGGGTGTTGTTCCACTGCTTCGCAGAGAATCACATCTATGATCTCTGCGTCTATGTTCTCCTGTATTTTTTGATTGTTCCATTTTTTTTTCATTAACCTTTTTTTAAGTTCTTTGGGATGGCAACGGAGAATAATCACTTTTTCCATTGTTTT
>CAYGVY010000195.1:1746-3050 GCA_964353435.1 uncultured Thermoplasmatales archaeon
CCGCATGTTAGATCAACTTATGGTAGTCATATCCCCGGAATCCTTCTTTGAAACAGTAACAAAGCTCTTGGAAGTCTTTCCGGAATTCTTTCACGTCGCCTTTGATTTTCTTGGGATTTTCTTTTTTCAGAAGCGCGCGTGCATAGAATGTTGCGACGTCATCCATTTCTTTTTCTTTCATTCCGATACGAGTGAGCTCTGGTGTTCCGAGCCTGAGACCGGAGGGGTTGAGTGGGTCAGAATCGCCAGGGATCATGTTCATGTTGGTGACAATACCTCCTTCCTCTAGGATTTTCGAGGCTTCTTTGCCTTCTCCCGGTCCGATTTCTACCAGGACTTGATGTGATTTGGTGAATCCAAGTTTTTCCCCGAAGACTTTAAAGCCTTTTTCATGCAGCGCTTCTGCAAGGTGTTTTGCGTTCTTAATGGTTTGATCTGCGTACGCCTCCCCGAATTCGAGATGTTCAGCATAGGCAATTCCTTTTGCTGCAACATGGTGCAAGTGGTAGGATGAGGTAACACCGGGGAAGACCCCAAATCCCAATTTTCGTAGGAAGGCTTTATCATCCTCGTTGTCTGATTTGTGATCTGAAAGAATCATCCCGCCTTGAGGGCCGGGCAGGGTTTTATGGGTGCTCCCATTCATCACATCTGCTCCCTCTCTGAGTGGGTCTTGGAATCGTTTCCCAGCAATCAGACCAAGCACATGCGCTGCATCATACACAACGAAGGCACCAACCTCGTGTGCTGCTTCCGCAATAGGTTTCAGCGGAGTCGGGAATAAGAAGACTGATTGCCCACACAATGCGAGTTTTGGTTTGACCTGTTTAATAAGTTTCACCGCACCATCAACATCAATGTTCATCTCCTCGTTGCTAAACGGGAACGAAACAAGGTTAATGCCTCGGACTCCTGCAGCACCATATTTGCCAAACGAGATATGAGCTCCATTCGCGGTGTCAAGAACGGTCGCGGTCTCACCAGGTTTGATTAGTGCTTTTAACACGGCCAGGTTCGCGATGGTTCCTGAGGTCGGTCGCACATCGGCGTAGTTGCAACAAAAGAGTTTTTTTGCAAGCTCCATGGTTTTTTCTTCGACAAGGTCAAAAAACTTGCATCCTTCGTAGTACCGGTTTCCCGGGGTGCCTTCCGCGTACCGACCATGAAAATCAGTGATCAGCATTTCTCGGCATAACGGGGAAAGGACATTTTCACTGGCGATCATCGGCAGAGAGTTGGCGAAAAACTCGTTGTTTTTCATCGCTTGTTTTCTGATATATTCAACCTCATCGTACCATTTCATA
>CAYGVY010000196.1:0-3042 GCA_964353435.1 uncultured Thermoplasmatales archaeon
TGTACAGATATATTTATATAAAAAAAGAAACACCGTATCATTATGACTGGTGTAGTTGAGGTTGTGATTCATAAAATTCGTATTTATCTTGAACTTCTCAGGCCGTTTACCCTCCTAGCTCCTCTAATCGTCTCCAGTAGTGTTATGATTGCTAGTCTTGTGAATTCTGGAACTATCGATCTTTCTTTTGTTTCCCTTCTTTGGACTATTTTATCTGCAAGTTTTTGTTTCGCATTGCTCAACGGTGCCTCCAATGTCTTAAATCAGGCAACTGATTGGAAAGAAGACGCTCTCTCGAAACCGTATCGTCCAATTCCAAAAGGGATCATCACTCCCAAGGAGGCCTATAAAGTCTCTTTTTTCTTGTATACGGTCGCGCTTCTTCTTTCCCTCGCCGTAAATATTCTCTTCAGTTTCTTTATTTTCCTCATCGCGTTTTTCTCTATTACGTATTCACTACCGCCACGCATGAAAAAATTCCTTTTTCTTAATCAACTATGGGTCGCTCTCCCACGAGGTTTCTTTGGTATTGTTGGTTCCTGGAGTGTTTTTGGGAATCCTTTTGAACCACTTCCGCTAGCTATAGGATGCGTTGCTGCTCTGTTTCTTTTCGGAGGAACTGCAACAAAAGATATTTTGGATGCAGAGGCAGATCGAACCGTTGGAACTAAAACCCTGGTGAATGTCTTTGGAGTGAAAACAGCCGCATTTTTCTCGCTTGTTTTCATGACAGGTGCGTTTGGTTTGATTATTCCACTGGTGTATTTTCATATCATTCATTATACTCTTCTTCCCCTTGTGTTTCTTGGTATTTTAAGTGTTCTTATCGGATGGTTGATGTTTCATAAACATAAAAATACAAAATGTGAAAATACATCAGCCTGGACGTTGATGTATGCAACATATTTTATCTTTGCACTCAGTTTCGCGGTAATAACAATTTCTTTTTCTGCATAACCTTAGTTCTAATATCTAATAATAAGGCTATGACTGCAACAATTACTGCAATGAAGATACAATAAAACCCTGTACTAAAGCCCCAGCTCGACTGCATAATTACTTCTTCTGATTCAATTGAAATAGCAAGTGCACCTTCGCCTTGGACAGTACCAATGCTTGTTTCAGTTAATTTTGTTGTCCCAAAATAAAACGATGATAGCAGGATACATAGAAGAACAACTCCAGCGATGCTTAACAGGACTGCATATTGTTTTTTCTTTATTTTTTTCAACAGGATCGCAAGGCCCAGGCTCAGACAGGCAAGTGATGCAAGTGGGACAATAGCTCCCAGAAACATAAGGAACATATCAGGCATTTCCGCGATATTAAGCGATGTTTCTCCATAGTATTTTCTTGTTTCAATCATTACTCCAGGGTTTACATACATTACCGTGGTTTTTTCTGCTGGTGGTATCGTACTTGAGCCAATGAACATCCACCAGGGCTGGAAAAACGATAGGATGACAAGTAGGATAGCAAGACATTTTAGCAGAGACGGAAGTGAGAATCTTTTTAGTAATGTCAGCACAACAAAGAACCCAAACAACACAAGCAACAGTACAGTAAGAACAACTGGGAGAAATGAATCAAGTGTCGTTACAAATGTAAGGTGTTTATTATTGGTTAGCTCAACTTGTTTTACTCCTATAAATTCGTCTTTTATATATGCCTTGATGGTATATTGGGCTGGAGGCAGGGAGACTGTATTCTCCTTTGTTTCAACTACGGTTTGGTTATCGCGAAAGATCTTGAATTTGATATCGTTGTCCGTAAGAGTGTTTCCTTTAGAATCGAATAAATCAATCGTCAGATCAAAGACCGCAGAAAATTTTATTTGAATAATATTTCTTGAATCAGGGACCGTTACATAAACATCGTCAACAAAATCCCCATAACTAATTTGGAGGTTGTAATCCCCTGCAGGAATCCCTTCGAATGAGAACAGTCCTTTACCATTCTCTTCAGGGGTTAGTTGAATGGTTCTATTATTTTTGGTTGTTATAATCATTGGTATAATTTCAACACCTGGTGGGAAATCAAGAGTATCGGTTACGATGACACTGAAGTTATAGAGTTCAAGGTTGACTTGTTCATTCAATTTTTTAATGGTTTTTTGTAGTTCCTTATCATAGATAACAAAATCTTTATACTCTGCTCGTAGTGTATAGGGATCTCTTATATTGTAGGGAGCTTTAACAATTAATTCCCCGTTTTTTTGTGTAATATTTTCATCGTAGAGTATTCCATCTTTATTCGTCAACCAGCCATGGATTCCTGGTATCCCGCGTCCATGTTGATCAAGAAATGTGAATTTTATTGTTCGTTCCCATGTACAAAACACGGTCACCTTCGTATTCTTATCTAAATGAAGAATCGTTGACCCAGTGAAAACCTTCATTGCATTTCCCCGTTTCAAATAGACATTAATAAGGTACTCACCTTCCAAGATGCCTGAGAACGTTTTTGATGCTCTGATAGAAAGTGACCGATTCGCAGCTCCGGCAGTGATTAAATGTCCTTCATGATACAGTTCAATCCACATCACAGGAAACGCATGGCCAGTTAGATTCGATAACCATGGATGGGAAAAATGTGTACCACCAAAACGGGTGACGATAGTTACATTATACCGTTTTTGTTCTCTTTCAAATGGAATATCACCAGAACGCTGACGCGATTTTACTAATGTTTGATACATGTGTGATTCTTTTTGAACAGCGGTGTATCCTCCGGTGTCTGATGCGAAGACTTCTGCATCAAACTGAACCATGAGATCCGATGGTATCGTTACATCATGACTGTGCCCTGGTTTGTAAGAATGTCTCCCAAAATTAATCGAAACGTAATCCACCTCAGTTCCAAGGAAGTTTAAATATTCCTTTTCTGTAACTTTTAACTGGATACCATCACGTTCATCAATCCCTGATAAGACGATTCCTTCATTTGAAGCAAAAAGAACAGCATTTGCTTTTCCCTTCCTCCCTTCTCCATAACACAACCATGCTTCTCCTCCTAGGCTAGCGTCATTTTTAAACGAAATGA
>CAYGVY010000197.1:0-3022 GCA_964353435.1 uncultured Thermoplasmatales archaeon
CTGCAATACCCTGCAACTCCTCGAATTTTTCAGACTGTTTTAATCTTCGTAAAATTGTGTCTGAAGATTTTTGTTGTGGCGCGTCTGGATAAATCTCTGTATCTTGAACATCGGTTTTAAAAATTTTAATAAACCCTCTAATTTCAAAATTCTCTAACGCTTTGATTTGTTTATAATACGGTTTTTTACAATCTTTTTCGTCGATTAAAATGCAATTTGTATCAAAGGTGATTTTGATGGTCATAATCTCTCTCTTAAGGATTTCCGGTAATCCTCCAGCAGAGCCGCCCCGTACGCCTCCTTCTTTTTTGTCGGCACGTAGTTGAGCGCCATCGTCCGCTTCAGGAGTTCCTCGGTAATCGCAGCATCATCGGTCAAATGCAGCTTCCTGACCTCTTCGATGATCCAATCCAGCTGGTCGATGCCGGTCTCCTTGCCATCGATCAGGATCTTTTTTGTTTTGATCTTATCGGGCGGGATGCCCCCGCAGATTGAGCAGTAGTACCCCTCCTTGTCGTCCCCGCCCATTCCATCACTCCCGGATCATGGTCAGGCTCATCTTGAACTTCGTTATCGCGGAGAGAGCATGCGCAACGTGAGCCGGAAAGATGATCGTCTCGCCCTCCTTCATCCGGTGTGTCTGCCCTGCAATCCAGACCTCGCACTCGCCGTCAAGGATCGTGACCACGGCGTCATACGGCGCGGTGTGTTCCGAAAGCCCTTCGTTCTCGTCAAAGGAGAAGAGCGTGATGTTGCCGGCTTTTCTGGAGATGATCATCCGGCTTGCGACCGTCCCGTCCGAGTAGTTCACAAGATCCTTGAGTCTGAAGACTTTGCCTTTCAGCTCTTCGCGCTTTTTATCCGGCTTATCCGTGTTGTCCGGATTTTCCTGCTTGAATTCCATAAAAACCACCGCGACGTCAGTCTTTGCATTCTGCCCCTCGTTTCAGGCTGGACGCAAGCTGGAGTGAACTTGCGATCATATTCTCCAGGTCCTCCTGCGTGTACTTGTTCTTCTGGATCTGGTCCCAGTCCTTGGTTGTATCTTCATCATATTCACCGACCCAGGAGACAATCGCTACTTCCGGCATATGGAAACCCAGCCAGGCAAAAAAATTCATGAGATTTCCGGCGACATGCTGCATGCCATCCACATGCCCGATGACGATAAGCCCTGCAACCTTGTTTTTAATCATCCGGTTGCCGAACCATGAGTACTGGTTCTCGATGCTGTTCATCCGCTCGCAGAACTTCTGGACAAGCGCCGAGTGGTTGTTCCACCGGATCGGCGTTGCAAGGATGAGGATATCGGTGGCGAGCACCGCATCATAGACCGTCTGCATTTCGTCATCATCGTATTTCAGCGACGACTGGCAGGGATAGGTGCAGTATGCAGGGTTGTCTGAATAGTTCCCTTCACAGTCGTAAATTTTGAGGTCCTTTAAACGCAGGAAAGTCGTGACGCATCCTGCTGCCCGGTACTTCTCGAGGACACGGAGAAGGAGCCGTTCAGATTTCGACTTCTCCGGTTCCTGCCGGCTCGATCCCGATATGCCCAGGACCTTGATGCCACGTACCTTTCCTGCCTCCGGCAGTAGTATGTCGCCCACGCCCAGTTTTCTTCCAATGAGGGGTGCTGGCATGCTTTAGTATATCAGCGCTGGGAATATTGATTTGTTCCTCAAAAAATGGCGATGAAGACCCAGTATACCGCCACCTGTATCACCGTAAGCGGCACCCCCACCTTCGCAAACTCAAAAAACGTGAGCGTCTCTTTCTGCTTCTCCGCGATCTGGATGATAATCACATTACTCGCCGCCCCGAGTATTGTAAGGTTCCCCGCTATCGTGCTCCCGGCAGCAAGTGCGACCATCTGTGCAGGTGAGCCTCCTGCCTGCTGGATCATCGGCTGGAAAAGGGCCACGAACGGGACATTTGAGATGAACTGGCTGATGATCACACTTGTTACAAGAATCAACGGGATCGATGAGACCATGCTGCTGTCAATAAACGACTGGAAGAACCCGGTCTGCCAGACACTTTGCATGAGAACAAACATCGCGGCAAAAAAAACAAGCGTGTACCAGTCAATGTCCCTGATGACCCGGATCCTCAGTTCCGAAAGGATCAGGATCGGGGCTGCGGCGCAGAGCGCGATCACCGGCAGGGTGACAATTAGTCCGCCACCCGCAAGCGAAAGTATGACATTTGCGGCGATCAGGATGATGATGATGATAAGCGAAACCTGACAGATACGCATGAGGCGGCTATCGCAGACCACCGGTGCACTTTGCTCCACCTGACATGCATGAAATTCCTTTTTAAAAAAGATCTTCACGACTACAAAAGCGACAAGGAGGTTGATAATCGTCGGGATGGCAAGGTACCGTGCAAACGTGACAAAGGGCGCCTGCATCCCGCCATTTACCGCGACGAGTAGGTTCTGCGGGTTGCCAATCGGGCTCATCACGCTCCCTGTCGTAATCGCGACCGCAAGTGTGATAAGAAGCATCTTGAGGGAGATTCCTGACTTTGCTGAAAGGGCGATGACAAGCGGCGTACCGATGATAGCGAGCGTGTCATTCATCAGGATCGCGGAGAGCATTCCTGTGCACAGGATGATGGAAAAGACAAGCTGGTCAACGGTTATGGCACGGTGGAACAACCGTCGGGCGATGATATCGAGATATCCACTTGCCACCAGTGCTTCGCCAACAACAAACATCCCGAATAAAAAAACCATCACATCAACATTGATCGCCCGCACCGCATCGGCAACTGAGATCTGACCCATGAGCAGGACAGCCAGCGCTCCACAAAGCATGATCTGCCAGATCCGGATCCGATATCTTCCCACCTGCCGTACAGCAATGAGCAAAAAGACAGCGGCAAGAATGACTACTGAAATATTCGTACACCTTCTTTTGAACCAAGGGAAGATGAGTGTTGGCATCGTCCCGTTATCATGTAAAAAACGATACGGCAAAACAATGCGAAATCGCAGCACTGCCAGCAGAACACG
>CAYGVY010000198.1:0-3005 GCA_964353435.1 uncultured Thermoplasmatales archaeon
ATTTTTTTATACAATTCCTTGTAAAATCTTGGTATAAGGGGCAACTCATTTTTTATCTACAAGGGAATCGAAAAATGAGATTATATAGTTTTTTATGGAACAGGTTTCATACCCAAATGGTACACTTTTCTTCCTTAAGAGATTACCTTATTGCTTAGATTGATTTTTTCGAGGTAAAAATTATTGTACAAAGCATTATGAAGGAAAACAGCTTTTATAACAAAACATCATTACCCCTCAGAAACCACACGAGGAATTGCTATGGAATTTTCCGATGTGATAAAATCCCGAACCAGTGTTCGTGATTATAGTGACAAAGAAGTTGAAGAGGAGAAAATTACCTACGTCTTAGAGTGTGCACGACTTGCGCCATCCTGGATTAATAAGCAATGTTGGCGGTTCATCGTGATAAAAAACAAAGAAACCATCGCCCTCATTGCAAAAACAAGTCTCATCAACCGATGGCTTAAAACAGCACCAGTCCTTGTCATCGCCTGCGCCGACCCCACCGTAAGCAGTACCTATAACAACATGGAGTACTTCACCGTCGACGTCTCCATAGCATTCGAACATTTGATTCTTGCAGCAACCGACGTAGGATTGGGTACGTGCTGGATTGGAGGGTTTAACGAAGAGGAAGTCAAAGAACTGCTTGAGATCCCGAAACGAATCAGAGTTGTTGCACTCACGCCACTTGGATACCCCGTAGGTACGAAAGGAATCGCCGAAACAATCACAAAAACACTCTTAAAAGGGAAAAAAAGGAAAACATTGGACGAAATCGTTCACCACGAACACTGGTAAGTTCCAGCGTGTGTTCAGCTAAATGATTTTAAATAACTGGTTTACTCCGAGAAAAGCCTTCATTTTGGAGAGTACAGAAACGCATAATATTAGGCCAAATCTGGCCTTCTTTTTTCTTTAGTTGTCCATGCCAATTCTTAAGGTTTTCCAATTAGGTTATTAAGTTACCTGGAATCTATTAACATGAAATGACCGAATACTGTTCAATCTGTAAATCAGAACTTGAACCAGGTGAATCTGGCATTTGCAAGAATTGTCAGGCTTCTATACTGATTAACAAAGATATTCCACCGTAGAAGAAATTATAAAGAAAGAATTGTTACAAATCAGCTAGGCGGAGGCAAAGGAAATGAATTTCGAAGAGGTTAATACCGTTGCATTCCTCAACGTAACCTGAACATCTCTTATACAACAGGAGAACAAAAACCTGATTCATGATTATGAACCAAGAACAATCAAGTAATAAGGAAATCAGTATCCTTGGTGCAGGACCTGCAGGGTTATCCGCAGCAATTACTCTAGCAAAATATGGACGAAAGGTACACGTCTATGAGAAAAACAACGACTGCGGCATGAGATTCCGAGGTGATTTCCAAGGATTTGAGAATTGGTCCTCACCCACCGATATCTTAGACGAACTCCCATTAATGAATCTTACCCCCGATTTCTGGTATAAACCCATTCTTCAGGCAGAGTTTTATGATTACCATCGTAAAAAACGAGTAATTACCTTTGAAAAACCTGCACTGTATCTCATCAAACGAGGAACAATGCCAGGAAGCCTTGACGTTGCACTCAAAGAACAAGCACGTAGAGCAGGTGTCAACATCACATTCAACCAGACCATCTTAGAAAACGAAGCAGATATCATTGCAGGCGGCCCGAAACGAGTTGATGGTATCGTTGGGGGAATAACCTTTGAGACAACAACAGAACATGTCCCCATCATGATCCTTGATGATTCGATCGCTCCGAAATCATTCGCCTACCTTTTAATCAGCGAGGGGAGAGGATGCCTCGGGACAGGTCTTACCAAGCAATATACCAAAGCAGATGAATACCTCGACAGAACAATTCATGCTTTTCAAAACCTTCTTGACATCGATATCAGAAACGAAAAGCGATACACGGGTTATGGGAATTTTTTCCTCAGAAAACGCTATGAAGAACATGGAACGCTGTATGTCGGGGAGGCGGCTGGGCTGCAGGATTACCTGTTTGCGTTTGGTCTCAGGCAGGCGCTCACCTCAGGATATCTTGCAGCACAAAGCATCCTTCAGAATCAAAGCTACGACACCCTCATGAAGGAACGATTAGTGCCTCAACTGAAAATCTCTCTGGTGAACCGATTCTTCTTCAGTTTACTTGGCAATAGAGGATACAGTAAATCTCTTGAACGAGGACGAAAAATCGAAGACCCACTCAAACGAATGAATACCTTATACAACGTTTCGCTGCTGCATAAAGCATTCTATCCACTTGCGAAAGTCACCTTTAAAAAATGAAGTGTGCTGAATAACTTTTTCATATTCTGGTTGATTTTTTCTTTTGGATGGAAGTAAACCGGCAGAAAGTAACCATGTCAACAGCAGAAAAATCAGCTAATTAGTAAGTAACAGAAATTATTGGACAATACGAGATTTTCGACTCCTGTTTAATTTGTCCATAAATTAATGTCATTTACTAAATATGATTGGGTATTAACCTTCACTGCTCAGAATATCATGCAGGCGAAAAAATTCTGTGAATCATTATTCGCTTTGCATCCTGGTGTAATCGAAAAGACTGTTCTCTTAGAGACGCTTTTTATCGTTAAGAATCATCACATCTTGAACCCAGAACCAAAGAAGAAACCGGAAGAACCACAACCCGATCCGATGGTAAACAGCGTAGACGAACAAATACGGTTACTGGAAATCGAGCAGAAACTTATTTGGTTGAGACAACAAGTTAAAGAAAAACCCAAAACAGATATGTACTATCAGTAAATATTTAACTTATCTGTGAAATATTGGCGAAACCGTTATTTAACCCAACTAAGTAACGTTAAATAACTGGTTTCCTTTGTCCTCCCCAACCTATGGCAGCATCAAAGAACACAATAGACCCGTTTACACAAAAATATTTTCTGTTTATTATCCTCATCCCAATCATCTTCTGGGCGTTCGCCTTCCCCTTCATCAAAATCGGACTGGAAGAGC
>CAYGVY010000199.1:0-2994 GCA_964353435.1 uncultured Thermoplasmatales archaeon
CAATGGCGAAAGGTGTAGAATAGACCGGGGAGTTAGGCGTTCCCTGTAACCAGAAATCGCCGATACGCTGGGGTCGAACTTGAGAGGCGGTGTAACGAGTATCTCGTGATCCGTTTGTTGCCTATGACACCTTGTCCTTTGGGATCAGAGGTGATAACCGCATATGACCGGAGGGTCATATGTCTATCTTTACTGTGGGAACCGGGTGAGGCACGGAAGTGAGCAGCCTTACCACAGACTGCCGATGCTCAGAGGGTTAACGGGGTTGAGAATGCAGATGGGTAGTCACCTGTATACCACGTGCACCCACTTGAAAGACGTCTACACCCGCCAAAATTTAAATAACCAATTCGTTTAACAAGTACGGGAGGTTTTCCTATGGTTCGATTATTAAAAGACGAGAGTCTCACAGCATCCTGGCAGGGTTTCTTTGAAGATCAATGTAAAGCAGAGATAGAGACGCTTGCGACAGAGTACCCTGAGAAACGCAGTCTACTTATTGATTATTGGGATGTGGATAAAGCAGACCCGAAGCTTGCTGAACTGTTGCTTCATCAACCCTATAAAACTATTTTTAACGCAGAGGAAGCACTCAAACTCATTGATGTCTCTTCGGAGCAGAAGCTGGAGCTTCATTTTCGTGTTAAAAACATCCCTGAGGCACAAAAAATTCTGATTCGGAAGATCCGTGCAAACCGCCTGGGAACATTCATCGCAGTCGAAGGCCTCATCAAGAAAATAACTGAGGTCAGACCAAAGCTACAGGTCGCTGCGTTCCAGTGTCAGAAATGTGGCGCGGTAATCCGGATTGAACAGGATGAAGATATCCTGAAGGAGCCTTCCGAATGCTTTGAGGATCAAGGCGGCTGTGGAAGGGTTTCATCCTTTAAACTTTCCACGACACTCTCCTTATTTATTGACTCTCAGAAGATCGAGATCCAAGAGAACCCAGAAGGATTACGTGGTGGCGCGCAACCGGAACGTATCAGCGTGTACCTTGAAGATGATTTGGCGGGAAGAGTCGCACCAGGAGACCGCGTTATTGTCAACGGTATTCTTCATTCCGTGGCACGACACAGAGGAGCGTTTCGACTCACCTCGTTTGACAAAACCATGGATGCGGTCAGTATTGAAAGCCAAGAGTTTGCGTTTGAAGAAGTAGAGGTCACCAAAGAAGATGAAAAAAAGATCCTCAAAACAAGTAAAGACCCGCTGATTTATGATAAAATGCGGCAGAGTATCGCGCCGACGATCTATGGGCTTGACATCGAAAAAGACGCACTCGTCCTTCAGCTGTTCGGTGGTATTGCAAAAGAGATGCCTGATGGGACACGAACCCGTGGTGATATCCATGCCTTGCTCGTAGGTGACCCTGGTACCGCAAAATCACAGATGCTGTCGTATATGGCCAAACTTGCTCCTCGAAGCGTGTATGCCTCCGGGAAAGCATCCTCCGCAGCTGGTCTTACCGCTGCTGCTGTTCGCGATGAGTTCGGCGAAGGACAATGGACTCTTGAGGCAGGTGCACTGGTGCTCGCTGATAAAGGACTTGCCTGCATCGATGAAATCGACAAAATGGAAGAAAAAGACCGGAGCAGTCTACATCAAGCTATGGAGCAGCAGGAAATCTCTGTTGCAAAAGCCGGTATCAACGCGACCCTGAAGTCACGTTGTGCGGTCCTTGCTGCAGCAAACCCAAAACTGGGTCGATTTGATGAGTTCATGCCTATCCATGAACAAATCAACATGCCGCCTGCGTTGCTCTCTCGTTTTGATCTCATTTTTTCTATTCTTGATAAACCAAATCGAAAGACGGATACTGAACTCGCAGACCATATCCTTCACTCCCACAAAGGTGGTGAAATCCATGAGCACCTGAACAAAACATCTGATGATCTATATTCAAAAGAAGAAGAAACAAAACTGATGAAACATGTCATGCCGGTGTTCGATCCTGAATATCTCCGGAAGTATGTCGCATATGCAAAACGTAATATCTTTCCGGTGTTGACCGATGATGCCTTAGAGATTCTTCAAAACTATTATGTTGATTTCCGTAGCTCGTCAAAAGATTCTGTTCCGTTCACCCCGCGTCAACTTGAGGCGTTCGTACGGCTTGCCGAAGCGAGCGCTCGGATACGGCTCAGCCAAGAAGCAACCATTGATGACGCAAAACGAGCAATCTCCATTATCGATCAGTATCTTCGAAGGGTTGGAACAGATCGGGAGACAGGACGATTTGATATTGACATCATTGCGACCGGAATCAGCCATAGTCAACATGAACGGATGCGGTTGCTCCTTGATATCATACAAGGACTCTGTGCTGAATCTGAGGATAAAAGTGCTAACAGAGCAGATATCATTGGTGAAGCGGAGATCAAAGGAATCGAATCACGTAGAGTGGAGGAAGCATTGGATCGGTTAAGCAGAGACGGACAGATATACAAAACACCGCAAGGGAAATACGGTATCACCTAAGGAAAAAATTTTTAGAAAATCCTTTTTTCCTTTTCTATCGTTATAGTTTCGGGGAGAGCAAATTCACGACAGCTTTCTTTGCATCCGACTTGTACGTATCACCGATTTCTGCGATAATAGCAGCAAGAAAATTATCTTTTATTTCATTCCAG
This sequence comes from uncultured Thermoplasmatales archaeon, assembly GCA_964353435.1. Taxonomy (GTDB): domain Archaea; phylum Thermoplasmatota; class E2; order DHVEG-1; family DHVEG-1; genus SM1-50. Next base: position 2,634 of record CAYGVY010000199.1, read on the forward strand.
TTCAGTGTCGTCACACCAAAATACAGTTTCTTTGCGACATTCGATGCCCGGTGAATATGCGGGGCCCATTTCCCTGGTCGTATATCGCAGTTATCCATATGTAAAATGTAGACCTTCTGAGCTCCTTTTTTCCCAATAAGATAAATTTCGAAGCGTCTGTTAAAATACTTGTAGTTCAGATCTTTCTCGTGATATCGGTATTCCAACTCGAAAAACTGGTTGATCGGGATGATTCCTCGTTGCATAGTCTCCACTGTATTCAGGCACGCTTTTTAAGAATTTGGAAATAATCCTACCTGACTTATCCCATGTAGTATTCAGCGGGGTACGGATCAGGTTTGAGACCTTTGCGCTCACGGAT
>CAYGVY010000200.1:0-2975 GCA_964353435.1 uncultured Thermoplasmatales archaeon
ATTCTCTGTTGAAGAACGATTTACCATTGCAAACATGGGAGTAGAGATGGGAGCAAAAAACGCGGTATTCCCTGTTGATGATGTGACCATAAGTTACCTCCGCTCTATCGGTATTTCAAAATCAAAGTATGCATCCATCAACCCTGATACTGATGCAATCTATGATCGAGAACTAACGTATAATCTTACAATGATTGGACCGGTTATCGCGGTACCGAACAGTGTTGATAAAGTCAAGCCCATAAAGGAAGTTGAAGGTATCGAAATCCAGCAGTGTCTACTAGGAACATGTACGAACGGGAGGTTATCTGATTTTCAGATTGCAGCGAAAATTTTAAAAGGAAAGACAGTGCATCCGAATGTGCGGTTGTTGATTCTTCCTGCGTCTCGAAAAATATATCTTGATGCATTGAAAGAAGGTCTTATCAAAACTTTTATTGAAGCAGGGGGCACGGTACTCCCACCAGGCTGTGGACCGTGTTTGGGCGCACATCAGGGCGTGCTTGCACCTGGTGAACGATGTCTCAGTACATCGAACCGAAATTTTAAGGGGCGCATGGGATGTAACGAAGCAGAAATCTATCTGGCAAGCCCGGCAACCGTTGCCATGTCTGCTGTGCATGGGAAAATCACCGATCCTCGAAAGGAGGTACGAAAATGACGGTCTGGAAGTATGGAGAAAACATCAATACCGATATGCTTTTCCCAGGAAAATACACTTACACCTGCAGCACCGCTGAGGAAATCAAACCACATCTGCTTGAGGATTTGGATCCCCTGTTTGCGAAAAATGTGAAAGAAGGTGATCTTATTTTTGCTGGGAGGAACTTTGGTTGTGGGAGCTCTCGTGAACAACCAGTGCTTGGACTAAAAGCGGTTGGTATTGCTGCGGTTGTTGCGGGAAGCTTTGCTCGGATCTTCTACCGATCATCCATCAATCAGGGTCTGTTGCTTATCGAATGTCCTGAAGTAGTAAAAGCATATAAACAAGGAGATAGCGTCTGGCTTGATGTTGAGAAGGGGACGATTTCGATTGGTTCGAATACCTTCTCGTTCCCGAAGCTCCCAAAAGAAATCCTTGCGATCCGCGATTCAGGCGGGTTATTGTCGTACACAAGGGAGAAACTCAGACGGAAGAAAAAACGGTAAAATTATCTCTTTGTTTTAGAAAAAGGGAAGGGTAAAGCGTTGATCTACACGCTTACTCTTCATCGTAGATATCTAACGTTTCGAAGAATTCCGGAGTAAAGTAATAGCCGAAGGCTGTTTTTTCAATGAGTCCTTTTCGTATGCATCTATCAAAAAGATCATCCTGCACGGTTACTACCTCTTGATACATTGTTTTTCCTTTGGTTTTAGGTTTTTTTGTTTTGTTTTTTATCTTCGCCATCTCTCTCATATCCTGCTATTGATATGCAATAGCATGATATCTGTTGCCAGTGAATCTATATAAACGTACCTCGTGAAAACGACAAAACGGAAAAATAAACTCCATCAAAAAAGAGAAAAATTAGGGAGTATCCGTTACCGTGAGTTCTTTTACCGGAGTCCCATCACTCCAGTTCCCCATAAACCGTTGCTCTGGTGTATTGCCAAGACAAATCTCATGGTTGGTACCATAGAACGCATAATCAGTGAGCGCGTCAAAAAGCTTCCACGTCGAGTAGTAATCCATTGCATCGACCAAAGAGCTGTTAGGGATGCAGACTGGAGCAATATGATCTGCAACAAGAGCGGGAGACCCATGCCGATCTGTTCTTTGAATAATAAAATCTTTTTGATCAAAAGGTATCTGGTCTGAGGTGAAGAAAATCAATTTGCCTGAAAAATTCCCCGCAATAGTGTCATTTTCTCCAACGATGACCAATAACAAGGTTGTTGCAGGCATATCATGGAAATCCTTCATCATGGTATCATTCCGAATGAATGGTTGCACAGGCATGACCGCTTTAGGGCAAGGAAGCCCTTTTTCTTCAGCAAGAACAGCCATCTCTGCAGTGATACCACCACCAAGTGAATGACCAACGATTGCGAATTTATCGAGATCAGGTTTGACATGATTGCCGTTTTGAAGGATATTAATTGCTCTTTTTACCACAAAGATTGCATTTTGCGTCGCATATCTGGTACCAATGATAAGTCCAAGCTGGTATCGTGGATAGACTACAATGTTTCCGCGTTTGACCAGATGTTCTATCCATGCCTTATAGGCAATAGGAAAAAATGCACCCCATCCGTGGTTGAACACAATAAGGGGTGCGGATGACGGTGTTGGATCAGTTGGTTCGAATATCCAGAACTCACGAGTACCAAATCCATATCGTGATTGCCGCACATCGCCATGAGAATAATTTGAGCCACCCGGACCAGTTGGTGGTTGTTGCGGTGGTGTTGGTGGTTCTTGTAGATTGTATCGTTGTTCATTACTCAAGATGCCTCTATACGATGGATCTATAACCAAGGATGCAAGGAAGATGAACACAAGAAAATAAGTTATGCCGATTGGTGAAAGAATTTTTTCCATTCGTTTCCCCCGTTTTCCCATACTTTTCTATAGAAGAGGTTGAGAATATAAAGCTATCTCAGAAAAAAAATTTTTTCTGAAGGTTGGTATTAAGGTGTAGATGGGGGAGCCGGGAGGAAGTGGTGAGGAAAGATGGGAAAAATAGGGATCGCCCCCATCAACAAACCTTAAATTTATATTATTTTAATAAGTATATATATTTTGTTATAAAATTATTATCCATTGAATAAACCTGCAAGTACCATTTTCCAGGTCATTTAATTGAAAAAATAAAAATAAGATAAGATATGAAGAATTGAACATGAAAAAATCTCTTTATGTTCCCTTCCCAGTTATTTTTTGTCCAGCATGTTGTAATATTTCTTCTGATTTAAATATATTCTTTCCTGTCAGTTATGTGGGGAAATATGCAGAACAACAAAGCTACCTATTTAAAGACAATAAAAAAAGA
>CAYGVY010000201.1:0-2973 GCA_964353435.1 uncultured Thermoplasmatales archaeon
ACCATTGCCATCAGTCTTAATCAACAAAACACATAAATCACCACCAATCCCTGTTCCACCACCTATAACATATCCACCATCAGTAGTCTGCTTAACAGAACTTCCATCATCTACACTTGTTCCCCCAAATGTCTTATTCCAGATTTCATTTCCATTGTTATCGGTTTTAATCAATAATACATCACTACTACCATCTTGAAATTCGATAGAGCCTGTAATAATATATCCGCCATCAGTTGTCTGCTGAACTGAACGACCCGAGTAACTATTAAGTGTTTCTCTTTCACTAAAGGTCCTATCCCATTCTTTATTCCCATTGCTATCGGTCTTTATCAACCAAACTTCAGAATCTACATATTCACTATAAGACCTTGTATATCCTGTTATAATGTATCCACCATCAGTAGTCTGCTGAATACAACTACCTGAATCCATGGATGATCCCCCAAAAGTCTTGTCCCAAGCCACATTCCCACTGTTATCGGTTTTAATCAACCAGGCATCAACATTTCCAGCACCAATGGAAGTTGTCGATCCTATGATAATATATCCACCATCGGTGGTCTGTTGAACAGAATGACCATAGTCGTCTTTTGCTCCTCCAAATGTTTTCATCCACCCTCCAGATGTTCGCAATGGAATAGGTGATGTTTTTTCAATAAACAGATTTTCCGTTTGTTGTCCATTTCTATTAAATGGTGTTAGTGCAAGAGTGGTGGTGCTTGAAATCAACAGCATACAAATAGCAATTCCTACGATTTTGTGTTTCATGTTTTTATTCCTCCCCTGATACAATCAGGTGATAGTTGTTATCCAGTGGATTCATTTAAATGTTTTGAAAAGATAAAAACAAGAGGTCAAGCATTGACACGGTTTTAAGACACATGTCATCGTTCCTGATTCAGCCACCCAAATTGTTTTAAACGAATAAATGATTAGTAACGATAGCGAGAAAAGGATGATGAAATATGGGATGTCCACTCTATGTTGATTTTACACGGATGTGTCTTGAAAAATTCCCTACGCTGGTCAAGTTTTCAACATTACAAACCTGTGAATCAGAACAATATGCTAATTGTCCGATTCATCAAGTATACAATTGTAATTTTTATTGCGAGTATTTTTATGATTGTGCAAACCAATACATCGAAAAAATGCCGAAAGTATTAATGACAGTGTATACGAACAAGGACGCAGCTGAGGTCGCGAAAGATATATGGACGATGTACTGTTTATCACCAGAGCACTCGAAAATCTGTGCGAAATATCAACTACGTTCCAAAGGGGAAATACCACCTTTAAATCTAATGCCGGATGGTAGTAAAATAAGTGCATTTGATTTACTATTTAGAAGAAAACTTATCGTACGTCCACCAGAGTAAACAACAGAGGTCATGAATCCATTGGTTATTTCTTTATAACCTTTAGCGAGGATAGAAAAAGTTAATATCTCTAAAAAGAGGGGCTATAGGACCCCCGAGGGGTTCTAAACGACCCCGAATATAGACCCGAGGGTCTTTTAACGTCTACGAGCCTTATTTTCAAGCCTTTGGATAAATAACTATAGTGTTTGTGCGAGTAGGTCCAGTGATGGCAGTAGAACTCTTTTTCTAGAAAAATAATCCTAAAGTGCTTATTGCCATTATAAGCACTTATGTGAGGTGATAAATAAATTATGGAAAAACTCTACGCAGGATTAGACATCCATAAGGAAAAACTTGCAGGATGTATCATGGATAAAGATGGAAACATCACCAGAGAACACACCTTTCCATCTTCACAAAAGGCAGTGGAACGATTCCTCTACGGCATCCCCAGCTCAGATATCACGATCGCGATAGAAGCATGTGGGCTGTGGAGAGGAGCACATAGAATATTGACAAATATGGGATATAGCGTCAAACTCGCAAACCCGAAGAAAACACATGATATCGCATGCCAGAAAAAAACCGACAAGGTCGATGCGAGAATCCTTGCTGATCTCCTGCGAACCCATTACCTCCCGGAGGTATGGATCCCAGATGAACAAACCCTGCAATTCCGGGATCTCACACGACATAAAGCCACCCTTACCCGCCTGAAAACACAGGTCCAAGGGAAGATACGAGGGTACCTCCTGCGAAAAGGCGTGAAGTATGGAAAACTCTCCAAAGAAGACACATTAACAACACTCACAGATGACCCAGATATTAACAATCTAATTCAGGTGTACCACAGCGTGAAACAGGAGGAAAAAGAAGTGATGCGAAGAATCAAAAGAATCGCACAAAACATGAAACAAACCACCATGCTCATGAGCATGCCAGGCATCGCAGAATTCTCCTCCCTGATGATACTAGCTGAGATCGGCGATATACGACGTTTCAAATCCCCGAAAGAACTCGTGAGCTATTCAGGTCTCTGCCGCGGCATCTACCAGACCGGATCAACCGAAAGATCTGTACCCAACACTGCCGTAAACAAATGGCTGAAATGGATCATCTACGAATGCTCAGGCCGAGCATCAATGTTAGACCCACGGTTCCAAAACTATTACTACAAAATCAAAGAAAAGAAAGGATTCAAAACCGCACGAAGAGCCACCGCACGAAAAATGCTGACCATCATCTGGCACATGCTCACCAACGAAGAACCCTACCATGCTGCATAAAAATAATGATTTCCGAGTCCTCTATTGGACAAACAATATTGAGGGCAAGGGCACCCCCAGATTTGAACTAGGCCATTTTGAGCCTCCACTTTGGTGATTGGGGGTCCTGTAACCACTTGCCAAATTATGCCCCAATCTTCGGGAGCATCAAGGAATGTTTGTGGATTAAGCCCCTTGCCGAAAAAAAGATAAATGAGGTAGATTATTAATGTAACGAAAAAGAAAAAGCGTTCTAAGGAAGGTTCAAATCCCTTCCCCCCTTCGCGTTCTATTTTAATTGATCGAAAAAACTCCTACAATAGATATGATACCATCAAATGTGT
>CAYGVY010000202.1:0-2958 GCA_964353435.1 uncultured Thermoplasmatales archaeon
TATCCCTAGAAACGCCACTTTGGCGCCACATCTCCTTTGTATTTCTTCCGCAACCTCAACAACCGGGATGGTATGTGTTGTAAACAATTCTTCCTCAACTTCATCAGGGAAAAGTACCTGCCAGATCCCTGGTTTTTTATGAAGCTCTGCGGCATCAACAATCAGAAGATGTGTTGGATGTGCAGCACATGCTGGAGCAATAAACACGTCTGGAGTCATATGACCTTCAAAAACTTGTAACCGATTATGAGAATATGGTTTGAGAAGACGGACGACAAGCAGACCAATTGCGTCATCAGCACGAAGCTCATTCCCCATACCAATGATGACGACTCGTTCAGCATTTCTAAAAAAAGCTTCAAGTTTATTTAACAATCGCCTCGCCTTTCAAATAATGAGCAAGTTCAAATTCATTGGTCATCTCAATTGCATCCTTGGGGCAGGAGTCTGCACATTGTGCACAAAAAGTGCAATAATCAAGATCAAACACCGGTCTTTTTTTGCCGTCTATCTCATGCATTGTACAGGCACCAGAGGGGCAATCACGGGCACATAATCCACAGCTGATACATAAATCAAGATGGAATTTCATTTTCCCCCGGAGGGTGTCAGGTGGGGTGAGTCTTTGCTTGGGGTAGAGAACCGTCACTGGTTTTTTAAAGATAAAACCGATGATTTTCGGGAGCATCTTACCAGGAACCTTCATCTTAGATGCCTCCTATGAACCGCACCATGATGGCGATAAAAATCTGAATTAACGTCAGTGGGATAAGCCATTTATACGCCAAGCTAATCATTTGATCAGTCCGGATACGAGCAACCGCTGATTTCATCACTATCAGAAGGAAAATCACGAAAAGTGTTTTCAGCAAAAACATGATCGCACCCCATATCCATGAGAGATACGCAGGCTCAGTAAACAACAGCGGCATAGGTCCACCAAGGAATATCACTGCGATAAGCCCTGCTCCAACAACCATTTCGACGTCCCGCGTTAACCGTAACAATGCAAGCCTTCGCCCTGAGTACTCAACCAATGGTCCTGCGACAATCTCTGTTTCTGCCTCCGGGATATCAAAGGGGAGTCGTTCGAGTTTTCCTTGTAAGGAAATAATTCCAATAACGAAACCTAACAATGAAACGAGAAGTGCAAGGGGATGGGTTACCTCGAAATTCACGATATCAGCCATCTTCCATGATCCTTTAATCAGCGCTGGTGTCAATAGTGCTAAAAAGAAGGGGATCTCATAGGAAAAGAGCAACGATGCGACACGCATCCCTCCTTTCTGACCAAAGACGTTCCCTGAGTACCATCCACCAAGGAACAACGCGAGGGTCGGGATGGTAAGAAGATAGAGGACAACGATAAGATCTCCATCAAAACTATGCAACCCGGTAGGTGCAACAATCGGGAGATAAAGGAAGGCAGCAAAAACCGCTGCTAACCCGACGATAGGCGCTACCGTAAACATGAAACGCTCTGCCTTCTCTGGAACTACGTCTTCTTTTGCCGCGAGTTTCACCAGATCAGCAAACGGTTGCAGGAATGGCGGTCCCACACGTCGTTGAATACGAGCATAGATCTTTCGATCAAGATACTGAGTAAAGAGGCTAAAGCAAAAGAGGAATAAAAATCCTGGGAAAATGAATAAATAGAGGAGCGTAAGGACTATGTTTATGCCTTCCACCCCCTCTCTGCGTACCATTTAATACCATACGCACGCAACTGATCTCCCTCAATGACCTCACCAGGTTTTTCACCGTCTTGTTTTAAGAGAAGCACTCGATCCATGCATCCCATACAGGGGTCAATCGCAGCAACAACAATCGGCACATCCGCAAGATAGGCTCCCTTCAGCATTTCTGCAATTGCAGGCAGGTTCGCCATTGTCGGCGTCCTTACTTTATATCGCTCCGGTTTCTCAGTGCCGTTCGAACGAAGATAATGGAAGTCTTCGCCACGCGGCGCCTCTGTGTGACTTATTGATTCGCCTTCAGGTATCTTACGTGGTACTTTTACGACGATTTCTCCGGTGGGGAGATGTTCCATGAGGTACCGGATTATCTTGATGCTCTCAAAGATTTCAAGGATACGAACAACCACTCGTCCAAGCACATCACATGTATCGGTTGTTATCACCTCAAATGGTGTCTCCCTATAGGAGGCGTACGGATCGTCTTTCCTAATATCGACTGTTATTCCTGAGGCGCGTACGGTCGGTCCAACCGCAGAATATTTCAACGCAACTTTTGGTTTCAGGATGCCTACATTCTCTGCACGGGCAAGAATTGTTTTTTCATTGACTGCGACTTCTTTGTAGTACGCAGCGCGTTTCTCCAGATAATCCATACCTTCGAGTACCTTTTTACGGTGCTCTTCGCTGACGTCTCTGCGGACACCACCGATCGTATTCATCGCGTAGTTCACGCGGTTCCCAGAGATCATTTCAAGCAGGTCCTGGACCACTTCTCGGTCCTGCCATGTATACATAAACAATGTATCAAACCCGATCTCATGACCAGCGACACCAAGCCAGAGAAAATGGCTATGCAGACGCTCGAGTTCCAAAAATAGCGTACGAATATATTCTGCTCGTTTTGGTATTTGAATACCAAGAATATCTTCGACGTTCTGGGTGAAATTCACCACATGCGCGTACGAACATATGCCGCAGATACGCTCCACGAGATACAAATTCTGTGTATACGTCCTGCTCTCCATGAGTTTTTCAATGCCTCTATGCGTATATCCAATGCGGATATCAACGTCGACCACCCGTTCTCCGTCAAGGGTGATCGTGAAATTCTCTGGTTCCTTCAGTGCGGGGTGTTGAGGACCAATTGGAAGTTTTACTCTCCCCATTATTCCTCACTCTCCTGCGGAGGTTTCCAGTCTTTTCGTAGTGGATAGCCGCCGACCCAATCGTCAGGCAGAACGAGTCGTCGTAGATCAGGATG
>CAYGVY010000203.1:0-2953 GCA_964353435.1 uncultured Thermoplasmatales archaeon
CTTCTTCTTTCAACGGGCCTTTTGTACTCAGTATCTTCCACACTTTACCTGCATTCCATCCAAATTCATCTATAAGTGTTTTCATAACCTAACCTCACACAAAGAGGATATCTGATAGAGGATTATATATATTTTCATTAATTAGGTATCGAACTTAGTAATCTACTATCACCTATTATAAAAATTATCGTCTGCATCGGTTGATTCGTTCTCCTGTTCTACTATCCCTGCACCGACAGCTATGAGATACCCTTTGGCCCGTTCCGCGTACTTGTAATGATTCACCATTTCCCAGAATTTCTTTGAATGATCCGGGTGCAAGAGATGAGTAAGCTCATGGATGATGATGTAGTCCTGTACCCACGACGGCATGGTTTTCACTCGTTCTGAGATGCGGATAGTTTTATCAATCGAGGTGCAGCTTCCGAACCTGGAATTTTGATTTGTGACAAACGTGATGGAAAAATCAAGGGCTCCGTCGAAATACTTCTTGTTCAGTTCCTGGGAGCGCTGCAGCAACCATGTGTCACTTTTCTTTAATGTTCTTTTCTGCTGCCATCTCTCGTTCCGCTCAATCATCTGGTCTATCCATTTCTGCTCATCTTTAGGACTCATGCCTGCGGGAAGATAAATCCAGAGCCGCCCATCTCCATATTTCGTTTGAATGGTCTTTTTCCGTCGTCTACTTCGAACGATCGTGATCTGAGAAGGTGCCATTTTCATTACTTGCAAATAAAAAGTCGCTTATAAGTATTGTTTTGTTTAGAATATATTCAACACCAACAAAATTAAAATATATTAAAAAAAGAAAGGAAAGAGAAATTGTGTTATTTCTCTAGTCACTTGGCGAGAGGTCAAATCCTCGAATTGTGTTGGCGTAGCCAAAGAAAAATGTTATTGCTTTGTCAGCCAGAGTTCCATATCGGTAAATGTACAAGCCAATGAAATTTGTCATGAATCCAATCTGGCGTCCGTCAAGCATCTTTATACTAAAGGGATATAGGTCAAGAATGATTGTGCGGCTGTTCAGAATAGCGTTGGATTTCGCAGAGTAGAACCAGCCTGATATTGGCCGGATCATGCTGATTGCAGGTGATTTGAATTTGTTTGTAAATCCCCAGCTTAGGACAAACGCGTTTCTTCTGACTGGGCGGAATTGATTGAATTTAAATTGGAAATTTATAGCTTTAATAAGAAGTGTAAGTATTAACACCAGAATAGGTTGTCGACCGTGCTCTTTCATGAAGCTTTGTACCGTTTCAATAAGTTCTGAGTAGGATGTTGCAGTTTGCATTTTTTCAAGTAATGCAGGCAGGAATTTTTCCATGGTCGTAAGATCTTTTTCAGAAAGTTGTACTGGTGCAAGGTCACCGATGGTACTTACTTCCAACTGGTCTTTTATTGTCGTTTGCGCCGTTACTGGGCTAAATGCTAACCCCAGGAAAAGAAGAATTACGCCTACTGCAAGTATTCCTTTTATTTTTACCATAGTTTTACCCTCTTTTTCGAAATTATATTTTTTATTATAAATCTATATTATCTTAGCTATTTATATAATTTTCTACTTTGAGTTAGGCAATTGACGAATTTCTGCTTAGAAGAGTAAATTTTCGTCTTTAAAACAATCGGATGGTTTGAAAAAGAAAAAAAGGAGAAAAATAAGAATTTTTTATTTAGAAAGAGGAGTGAGATCGAACGTTCGGATCCGGTCTACGCAACCCATGAAGACCACATAGGTGTTCCCTGTAAGTTTGCTTTCGATATCGAGGTAGATTCCTTTAAAGCCTTTCATGAGACCAAGTTGTGGTCCAATCATTTTTTGGTGTATCCCGAAGGGTTGTCGCTCTAGGATCAGGGTTCTTCCTTTCAAGAGCTTTGAAGTGTCTGAGTAACGCCACATCGAAAGTCCCTCTTTGAACCGGCCTATCGAATTTTCTTTCCGTGGGTTTAATCGGTTATAGGCTCCGTAACTGATAACGAAGTAGTCGGGACGGAATTTTGAGGAGAATTTCCCAAGGAGGTCATATATATTGATCTCTCCAATAGAGGCTCCTCTTTCTTTTATTAGAAATTGGAGCATTTTCGAAATGAATTCTCGTGCAATTGCGGATTTAACATACTCATTGTTTAGACAGAGATTTTGTAGTTTTTCAGCAAAATCACGGAAGGTCTGTGATTCAGAAGCGATACGTTCTACTTCATCCATGAATTTCTCAACCATTGTCGCTTCTTGTAGCTCCGTATCTTGTGTTGATGTCTTTTGTGCAGAGACTGGTAGCAGAGAGATTGAAATGAAGAGAAGCGCTATACTTGCTGCAAGGAATGCTTTTTTATTCATAGAGAGACCTCTTTTTTCAACTCGTTTAAATGCATATCTATTATTTTCAGGTATTTATATAATTTTCTATTTTTTATATAAAATAGAGAAAAAAAGATTTTTAGATCGTTTGTCATCTATTTTTTAAGTGATGTAGGGGTTTGAACTGGAGAAATCAAAACCTGGGACAAGCTCGATTATCGGTGTTTCTTTTCGGGGGAGCCATCCGTGTATAGGGTAGACGAGGTTTGGGAAAAACTTTCTGATATTAGTAGACAATTCGGTGACGATATGCCGCTCCCCGAACTGTTTTTTGCTGATTTCATAGGTTTTTTGCCCGGTGGTTTCTTCATCAAGGTATCCAAGCGTGTGAATATACTCATGCAGGAGGATGTGGAAGGTGTACGGTTTTAATAGGGCTTTATTGGTTTCGAGGATACGCCGAAGAGGTGTTTTGTTGACGATTATGATGTTTGAAGCAACGGGGTAGTATGCCCCGATGAATCCGTCGAGTGATGCGCCGATTTCTTGGAGTCCAAGCATTAGTCCTGCACGAGACCGCCCCTCGTTTTTTTGTACTGCTTTTTTTACTTCTTCGAAGGTTTCGATGAGGCTTTGATTAATCTCAGAGAGGTC
>CAYGVY010000204.1:0-2947 GCA_964353435.1 uncultured Thermoplasmatales archaeon
AAATCTCTTAATCGAAAAGAGCTTTCTACAATTATAGGTTTTCTTCCCCAATTAACTCAGCATAAGCATAAGCCAAATAACCACCATAACTATGACCAGATAAAAATATTTTATTCATACCCGTTTTATTTTTAACAAAATCGATAGCAGTTACTACATCAATTTTTAAAAGAGTTCTATCAAAATCCCAATATCGATTAATAGACCTTTTGCATAATTGCACAACAATCAAAACTGTTCTCTTTTAACCTCCCCAGACTTGCTATTTTTACTCTGATTGTATGGTGAAATTCACTAGTCCACAGACGATAGACGTCATACGGTCGTATCGTGTGAGTCTGTTTCTGAATTCTTCGCTCATGATACGGAATTTCTTCATCCTGCTTATCGTATGTTCCACGATAACCCGTGCTTTCCTTTGTTTTTTGTTGTATCGTTTCTCCTTAGGGGTGAGTTCTTTTTTCTTTGGTTTTCTCACAGGGATATTCATGTTCAAATATGGATAATCTTTTTCGATGCCGAAGTAGCCAAGGTCAACACCGATTTCAACTTCTGGAGGTATTGGCGGTGGACCGGTTTTCTTGAACAAGTCATAGTCATGTTTCTTCCCGTTCCGATGTTTAGTTTTATGCAGGATGAGGCCGTTCTTATTGACCATAATCTGTGTTTTCACTGTGTGTTTCTTCTTTTTACCGGAGTAGTAGTTCTTCCGTCTTCTCTTGTTCTTGGGTCTGGGTATCTCCTGTTCTGTCGCATCAAGGAACGCTTTCATCTCAGGAAACAGTTCCAAGAGTTCCTTGATTGTTCCTATTCTTCGTGTTCTTTTAATCATCTTTTCCGGTATCGGAATACAGCTTTTTATCACAGGTTCTATGTACTTGACATCTCGACTGATTGTACTTTGATCCAGATCAAACAGATATCCTAAAAGTTCGTTGCTGACGTATAAACGATAGTACATCAATGCCATTAACATCCGATCTTGAATAGATCGTTTGAATTTCCTTCCGGCTCCAATCGCTCGTTTCCTGTTTTTTCTCTTGAGTCGTTTCCGTTCCTGCTTGGGGTATTGTTGTTCTATTTCTGTATAGATTGCATTACATTGCTCAGGGGTAAGTCCAGTGAATGTCTTAAACACCTTTGTTTTTCTTGCTAACTTTTCATAACTCAACATTATTGCATCCCATCCTATGAAAAAGAGGTATGTTATATGAAGTGATAATTGTTATTGTGCAAAAGGTCTAATATATTTTTTAGAACGAGAAGTTTTTAAACAAACAATTGTTTTGAAATGAAATCTGTAAAAAAAAATTGTTAGTCAGCTTCATCCCAAAATGATTTCATAACGATGTTTTAAAATCTAATTTTGTTGTGAGAATTTCTCACAACAATAGCGGAAATCATAGCCAAATAAGGTTCTTTACAGATTTTATTAAGAAAAACCATCGAGTTCTTTAAAAATAATTCTGGTATTCACTATATCGCGGGAATGGTACAAGGTCCTGCTGTGGACTTATTTGACTGGGATCCACAACGGAACCTTCCGTTCCTTCGCATAACGAACCATAAGCACCTGTTTCACATTGTAGGAAAAAACCTTCAATGTCAACTCTTTCTTCTGCATCCACCGTTTCCTGCTATGCAAGAAACTACCCCAACGTTTCTTTATAGAAGAAAATGTACTCTCTATAATGGATCTTAGATGATAGATAGCCAACCATGCCTTTGTGTCATGTTTGTATGCTCTAAAAGATATGATCCATGCAGGGCTACCTTTAGCATTACTTCGTGCATTCTTTTTAAAACAGAGATATGGCGTCCCATTTTTATCGACGACAAGTTGGCAATTGTTCCTAGAGGATAATGCTTTATCACCAAGAACATTGCCGAGCTCCGGGAGATTTTCGATTAGTTGTTCAAATTCTTTGGAATCATGGCGATTCCACTTGGTTACGGTGAACCAATGGATCACACCAGTGTCGATATCGACACTGATATGGAGTTTGATACAGTCTTTTCGACTACTGTGTCGTTTAATCCGGATGTCGTACCATGTACTGCTCTGATGTGTGCTAAATCCGGTGCTGTCAACAGCAATGTTCATACCTTTGCGTCGAAGAAACCTAGTGACACGGTTCATCACCTTGCGGATATAGGTGATAGAGAGTTTTTTCATCCCGCGTTGTATCACGCTATGCCCAGGTAGTATAGAGTAGTGTTGTTTGAGGGTTTTGCTGTCTTTGTTATATGCTTCAATACCGTCGTAGGTCTGATTGAATCCTACTTTAAGAATACAAATTACTGTGACGGTCTTTGGGTTGTGTCCTTTTCGTCCTTTTTTGTTGGATTTCCATGGTGGTGGCAGTTGGTTTACCGCTTTAATTACCGCCTTTGTGAAATCGACGGTGAAGTTGCGGTTCACATGGTTCGCAACTTTTGGATTAATTCTTTTCTTTGCACATCCCATCCAAAGGAAAAAATGAATGTTTCTTTTCTTAATTATCTATTTCGGGATGAAGCACAATCAATAATAAGATTTATATATCATATCCAATATCCCATATTTCCTTATCCCTACCAGACATATAAGATGGGCAATTCCAATGTGAAACCCATAGATAACAGCTAAAAAAAGGTTATTTTAAGCTGTCTAAAAAATGTCACGGTTTGGAAAAAGTCAAACTAATGCCTATATCAATTTAAATAATAAAATAGAGGGTATATTATGGCTAATATACATCATCCAAAAAGAGGATCTAGAGGCTATTCGCCACGAAAAAGAGCTAGAGCTGAAACTCCACATATAAAAAGTTGGCCTGAAGGAAATGACAAACCAAAAATACAAGGATTTCTTGGTTATAAAGCTGGAATGACACATGCTTTTGTCGTAGATTACCGACCAACCTCAACAACAACTGGTAAAGAAGTAATAATGCCTGTATCAGTA
>CAYGVY010000205.1:0-2942 GCA_964353435.1 uncultured Thermoplasmatales archaeon
TCTCCCGTGTGGATAACACTGATTGGTCAAATTGTTGTATATGGTGTGGTACTTTTAATGTCACTTGCAGAGAGGTAGCGAGGTTAAAATCACAGTCATAGAGAGTACCATCCCATCCGATGTTTATTTGGTGACGGCACATAAGAGAGGGTAGGGTTTCTGGGTTAAATGATTCATGCAATAAACGTATATATTGTGGTTTTTTATTTTTTAATACATTGAGAAACCGTCCGATCGGCATGTTTGTGAGTGTGATAAGCTTCGTGAATTGTATGTTGTAGTGTTCTGCGAGATACGTCCGATAGTCTTTTTCAAGTGTTTTTTGTTCTGGTGGTAACACGGGTTCAAGCGGGTTGAACACTAACGTGAGCGGAAGCTTTGGGGTTGTTCCATATCCGATTTTATTTAAAAGTTGGAGTGCTTCGATGCTTTTTTCAAACACGCCTTTTCCGCGTTGAAGTCGTACCTCTTCCTCGAAGTAACAGGGGAATGATGCGACCAGTTCTATGCCTAATTCTTTGAAGAGGTTAGGAAAATGCTTAGAGTGGGGATCTAAGAGAATGGTAAGGTTCGTTCGGAGTTGAACTCGATGGTGCTGTGCGACGAGGCTTCTGAGGAATTTTTCAAGATGCGGATGCAGCTCTGGTGCTCCCCCGGTGATATCAATTAGAACCGGTGGTAGCTTTGCGGTCACTGATAGGATTGTTTGCATGATTGTCCAGCTCATCTGCTCTGTTCTCATTGGCGATGCATCCACATGGCAATGCTCGCAGGTTTGATTACAGAGAAGCCCAAGATTTATCTGTATAGTACGAAGATCAAGACAGTGTAATCCGTTGTGGGTAATGTCGAAAATACGCTGCTCGAACTCATTTTTCTTCTCTGACATAATAATCAATTTCCCCAGTGTTGATTTCTGTGGTGGGAATTCCCTTCATCTATTTATCCATTTGGATATAGGAATGGTTTTTTTTTTTGTTCTATGGTTTTTGTCAGGGGTAGAATTTCGCGAGTTTTTCTGCAGACAAGCCACACCGGTACAGAAAGATAATGATGGTATCCCTTAATGCTGTATAGAATAGTCCTTCTTGGTTCCATCGTCGATCAGAGGTGATAACAGGGGTTGGAAGGATGATAATCTCTCCTTTCTTTTTTTTGATACGGCGCATGAGCTCAACATCCTCCATTAATGGAATATCCTTGTACCTACCGATGGCATTAAAATAGGATTTTCGTAAAAAGATTACTTGATCCCCATAGGGGGTGCGAGTGATTTGAGACCGTAGCGTGGAGAACGCATAAGCCATCCTTAGAAATAGTGTCTGTGATTGGGCTTTTATAGTAAATGCACCTCCAACATACTGATTGTCTTTTAAAGCAGTTGTTATCAAAGAAAACGCATCCGGTGGAAGGAAGGTATCTGCATGTAGAAAGACAAGGATGCCGCCTGTGGCACGAGATGCTCCTTCGTTCATCTGATGTCCCCGTCCCGGTTGAGAGGAGTATTTCTTTACGTTTATATCAGAAATCACGCGAAGGGTATCTTGTGTTGGGCTTCCATCAACAACAATGATCTCAAAGGACTCATCCGTGTCTAAGTGTTTTAGTGCTTCTAGTAATTTATTAATTATTTCTGATTCATGAATTACGGGGATAATTATCGAAAACCTACAATTAACCGGCACGATGTTCACTTAGACAGTCTCGAGGATTTTTAGGAGATATTTATAGAATTTGTCGACTGTACTGATATGAAGCTGTTCCTCTGGTGAATGCGGGTTTTTCAGGGTTGGGCCAATGGAGATCATGTCCATTCCTGTGAATTTTTCCCCGATGATACCACACTCGAGTCCTGCGTGAATCGCCTCTATTTTTGGTTCTGTTTTAAACATGTCTTTGAAGGTTTTCTTTGAAAGCGCAAGAATCTTTGATTGGAGGTCTGGTTTCCAGCCAGGGTATGGTGTTCCTTCTGATACTTTGGCGCCGGAGAGAGAAGCAATCGCTTTGATGCGATCCCGCATGTCCTGTAACGCTGATTTCATCGGACTTCGTGAGCTCATCCCGATGATCATCGTGTTTTCTTTAACAGAGACCGTGGCAAGGTTCGTGGAGGTATTGACCAGTGTATTGATATCGTAATTCATTTGGTGGACACCATGTGGCAGTCCGTGTAAGAGATTCAGAAGTTTCGTCTGAGATGGTTTATCTAATACCATCTTAGATGGTTCGCAGGACCCAACATCGACTTTGAAATTCGGATCGATCGGTTTTATTTCCTCGTAGATGTCTTTTTCTTCTGCTTTCAATGCAGTGATAAATGCGTTTTTATTTTTCTTATCTATGGTAAGTTTTGCGTACACCTCACGGGGTATGGCATTATGTTTATCCCCTCCTTTAATGTCGAAGACAGAGAAGTCAAATTTCTGTGATGCTTTCCATAGCATGCGTGCCAGGAGTTTTATTGCATTTCCTCGCTGTTCGCGGATATCAACACCGGAATGACCCCCGCGAAGACCAGAGACTTTAACAACAATGTTTTCTCCTCCTGCCAGGGAAGATTGCATTTTGACAGGAAGCTCTATCGTTGAGTCGCCTCCGCCAGCGCACCCGACCGTAATCACCCCAAAATCCTCGCTATCAAGGTTAAGCATGATTTTTCCCGTGAGCATATCTGATTTCATGGCAAACGCACCAGTCAGACCGGTTTCTTCGTCGACTGTGTATAATGATTCAATCGGCCCGTGTCGTAACTTCTTATCTTCTAGTATCGCAAGGCTTATCGCAAGGCCGATCCCGTTATCTGCGCCAAGGGTTGTCCCTTCAGCGGTGAGAAGGTCTCCTTTGATTTTGAGCTGAATGGGGTCTTTGGAAAAATCGAATTTCACGTCGCTGTTCTTTTCGCACACCATGTCCATATGACCTTGTAAGATCACGGTGGGTTT
>CAYGVY010000206.1:0-2921 GCA_964353435.1 uncultured Thermoplasmatales archaeon
CCAATCATCTTCTGGGCGTTCGCCTTCCCCTTCATCAAAATCGGACTGGAAGAGCTTAGCCCCATTAATCTTACCATCATGCGACTCTTCACGGTATGCGCTATTTTTCTGCTCATAATAGTGCTTATCCCAAAGAAATTTTCTCCACTTCACAAAAAAGACATCATTCCTCTTTTTTTGTTAGGGTTCGTCGGCGTCGTCATCTATCACCTTGGACTCAACTATGGCGAACAATACATTTCCGCCTCCGCAGCAAGTCTTATTATTGCAACCATCCCCGTCTTCACCGTGATCTTCGCAACACTTGTTTTGAAAGAAAAAATAACCAAAAAAATTGCGGTAGGTATCCCCCTCTCGCTGAGCGGTGTCGTGGTTATCTCTCTCACTGGCACCTCAGGAAACCCGTTTGAAATCACCTACATTTCTGCAGCCGTGGCTGTTCTGGTCTCTGCTCTTGTTGGTGCAGGCTACACGATCGTGGGAAAAAAACTATTGCAACGGTATTCAGCACTCTCCCTCACTGTCTACGCATTCCTCTTCGGATGTCTGGGTCTTCTGCCGTTTCTCTCACCATCGTTGGTTACGCAAGCAGCATCTCTAACGTGGAGCGGATGGGGTGCAGTCCTTTTTTTAGCTATACTGCCGACGGTCGTTGGCTATGTCCTGTGGTACGTCGCTTTAGAAGTTAAAACCGCATCAGAGATTAGCGTTTTTCTGTATTTCATACCGGTTCTTTCCACGATCATTAGTTATTTCCTTTTTCACGAAACAATCACCTGGTTGTTCCTTTTCGGTGGCGCACTCGTCATTCTTGGGCTCATCATCGTCAACAAAAAACATTCTACAAAGGCAGAACAAGGATGAAGCCATCTTTTATTGATTCGGAAGCAAAAATAAGATTTATTCACATATCTTTTTAACCCCCTCATCTTTCTGGCCATTTATACAATGATCAACGTTAAAAACCTCACAAAACGATATGGGAAAATTACTGCGCTCAACAACGTGACGTTATTGTTTGATGATGTGAAAGTCATCGCGATCATGGGGGAGAACGGCGCTGGAAAAAGCACGCTACTCAAGATAATCGCTGGTATATTACCCTATGATTCTGGAGACGTCACCATCGATTCCTATTCGATAATGACACAGTCTCTTCCCGCACGAGAACGCCTTGGCTACCTTCCGGAAATGCCAGAACTCTATGACCGTATCACCGGGCGGGAATTCCTCTTCTACATTGCCTCACTGCGAAAGCTCGTTGATGCAGAACGCATCATCAACCATCTCTCTCAGATGATTGGGATTGATGATGCCCTTGATTATGAACTCGGCGGTTACTCAAAAGGAATGAAACAAAAAATCTCACTGCTCTCTGCAATCATGCACAGACCACAAAACCTCCTCTTGGACGAACCCGTCTATGGACTTGACCCTCTCGCGTCACGAACCATACAAGACTTCATCAAAAAACGACAAGGGACCACTATTCTTGCGACCCATTCAACGCAACTGGTGGAACATGTTGCTGACAATGTGTACTTCTTGATGCATGGAAGCGTCATCCTCTATGATAGCGTCCTTAACCTCATGAGCCAGCATGGCAGCATTGAAAACGCGTACTTTTATTACAAGGAAAAAAAATAGTTCCTATTACTATCTTACGAACCAAACATTTTTAATCGTCGTCTAATAAAAAAAATAGATCATTAAAAGAAAATCCGGACAACGGGTAAATTGGCGTGTAAATTAAAACTTGGGATTTTTTTTAAAAAAATTTGAATTATTGGCATGATAACTATTGGAGTGATAAAATAGGAATACTACCAATATATGTTATTTTCGGAATAATACAAGCAAATATTTTCCTTGTATTGAAAGTCATAGGGCTACAATTTGATCTCTGACCAGTAGTCGACCCAAATGCCATACCCTACGTCAGGGTAGTCACTACCTTGACTTATTTCTCTTTCTTTTTACCTTAGCCTCTCCTTATTTTTTTCATCATTTATCTACGAGAATGTGCCGGAAGAGTGTTTTTCTCTTTATATAAGCATATAAAAAATTATATATACGTAGTGCATTAGTAGTATATATTAGGGGAACAATTTATGAAGAAATTTATTCCGCTGTGGATAGTTGGAATGTTAGTTCTAAGTGGACTAGGAGCTGTTGCGCAACCTGTTACAGAACATACACATGAAAAAGTAACACTTACATTTTCACAACCAACAATAACAAATGAAAACGAATATATCTCCATTGATTTGAACGAAGCAAACTCGTTTTTAATGAGGCAAGGCAAACCGATGCTGCCTAGTTATACTGAAACGTTTACTTTTCCGTTTGGAACAAAAATAAAAAGTGTAACTGTGACACCACAAAATATTCAAATGCAGACAATTTCAAAGGACGTGCTACCAACTCCTCAGAGGGTAGTTGTGGGTCAGAATGCAAAAACAAGCGGAGAAGGAACTAAAAATTATGGAACAGAACTCTACCCATCAAGTTGGTTCGAATACAGTGTTGGATGCGGACGTTACAATGAGGAGCTGAGTATCATTGTTGACCTACAGATTTATCCGATTAAGTATCATCCAATAGAAAAAATAATTGAATGGGCAAAAGAAGTATACGTGGTCATTGAATATGAACCCTCAACCCCACAACTATCATATCGTGATAATTATCAACTCGTCGTGATAGGCCCTTCTGAATACAGCGGGCAAGTTGCACCACTCATTACCCATAAGATTGGGAAAGGGATTACCTCGAAATTCGTGAGTTTAGACGATATCTATAGTGGGACGTATTTCCCAGCGACAGGGCGAGATAACCAAGAGAAAATAAAATATTTCATAAAAAACGCCATTGAAAGTTGGAGCACTGGAAATATCCTTTTAGTAGGCGGTAGTAGCAAG
>CAYGVY010000207.1:0-2921 GCA_964353435.1 uncultured Thermoplasmatales archaeon
GTGGATTCTCGAACGTCAGAATTATACAGTGGAAGTTCGAGATATTGGATTCGATTTCCTGATACAGGAATTGCAAGATGGAAAAATTGATGTAATTGCTGCAGGGCTCTCTATAGATGATGAAAGAAAAGAAAAAGTGGATTTCAGCGATCCTTATTATAAAGCAGATCAATCTGTGCTTGTGAAGAAGAATTCAGGTATAAAAATAAACAACACAAATGATCTTAAGAATCTTACAAAGATAGGTGCTCAAACAGGGACTACCGGGTGGAAATGGGTAAAGAACAATGTTGGTAACGATTCCGTAAAAAGCTACCCATACTATACAGACGCTGTTCTTGATTTAAAGACTGGTCCTGATCGAGTTGAAGCTCTTGTTCTTGATCAGCCTGTGGCAGAAGCATATGCGAAAACAGGTGATCTTGAGATTGCATTGACCATTTTCACAAATGAGTCATATGGTATTGCTGTCAAAAAAGGAAACACCGAACTGCTACAGATAATAAACCAGGGATTAGCAGAATTAAAAACATCAGCAGAATGGGACAATCTTATAAAAAAATATTTTGAGTAAATAACCAGAACAACGAAGTGATAGAGTGGGACTCGAGACCATCGTTGCATCAATGCCTCGTTTATTGGATGGTCTCAGAGTAACCATTGGTCTTACTGTATTTGCTGTTTGCCTTGGTACAATACTAGGGCTCCTACTAGCTCTAGGTCGTTCCTATGGAAAACGGGCACTCTCTTTGTTTATTAATCTTTATGAAAAAATTTTCCGAGGTATCCCGCTGCTCGTTATCATTTTCATTATCTATTTTGGACCATCACAAATTGGATTTAACCTAGACCCATTTTCAGCAGCAATCCTTAGTCTTGGGTTAAGAAGTGCCGCGTATCAAGCACAAATTTTCCGAGGTTCTATAGAATCCATTCCAGAGGGACAAATATCTGCATCATACTCCCTCGGTATGACGAAAATAAAAGCGATACGATATGTCATCCTCCCTCAAGTTCTTAGACTCTCGATTCCCGGTTGGTCTAACGAATTCACTATCCTTTTAAAGGATACATCAATTGCAATTAGTATCGGTGTTATTGAGTTGATGAGACAGGGGAGATATATCTATGTACGCGAACCAGATCTTGCACTTGCTATCTTTTTACTAATCGCATTCATTTATTTCCTTTTAGTTATAACAACCAATAAAAGTCTAAGCTATCTTGAGAAAAAATACCGTATGGCAGGTTACCAAACGGAGGCTCATCGATAAGGAGAGTTTTTCTATGCACATGCTTGAAGTAAAAAATATTCATAAATCCTATTGCAAAGTGGAAATTTTAAAAGGCGTCTCCTTTACTATGGAAAAAGGTGAAACGAAAGTTATTATTGGACCAAGTGGAACAGGAAAAAGTACGCTTCTTCGCTGCATCAACCAACTCAGTCCCCCTGATAAAGGCGAGGTGTGGCTAGATGGTGAGGAGGTTACGAATCCGAAAACAAATATCAATAAAATCCGAGAAAAAATAGGGTTTGTCTTCCAGGACTTTAATCTCTTTAACCATCTGTCTGCGTTACGAAATATAAGCATTGGTTTAGAAAAAGTAAAAGGAATCGAAAAAGAAGAAGCACGCAAAAGAGCATTAGAGGAGCTCCATCGAGTCGGATTAGACGCACAAGCACAGCAGTACCCAGCACAGCTCTCAGGTGGACAGAAACAGCGAGTTGGAATCGCGCGAGCATTGGCAATGGATCCCGATATCATCTTATTCGATGAACCCACCTCAGCACTTGACCCCGAGCTTATCGGTGATGTCCTTGATGTTATGAAATCTTTAGCAGGTAAAGTAGCAATGCTGGTGGTTACCCATGAGATGGGGTTTGCACGAAATGTTGCTCGCGAAATCATCTTCATGGAGGGTGGCGTAATTGTTGAACAGGGCCCGCCAAAAGAGATGTTTACGAATGCAAAATTAGCGCGAACGAGGGAGTTCCTTGGGAGAATCGGTGCGTTATATGGCGATGAATAAGGTGGATGAATGACAACCAACTTCGGTCAATTCTTCCTAGATTCAATACCAAATCTTCTTACTGGGTTAGGGAATACGCTCATCCTTACTTTTATATCTATAACTGCAGGGTTTATCATTGGCATTGTCCTTGCTTTAGGGAAAGTGTATGGTAATAAAATCATTAATGGATTCTGTGTCGCATACATCGAACTGATCCGAGGCACACCACTTTTAGTACAACTCTTTATTATTTACTATGGTCTTCCTTCAATAGGAATAATTTTCACACCTATTCAAGCGGCTCTCCTTGGATTATCAATTAATAGCAGCGCATATCAAGCTGAATATCTCCGAGGTTCCATTCAAGCAATACAATCTGGTCAGATGATGGCAGCCAGATCAATTGGATTGAATAAATTAAAATCGATTCAACATATAATTCTTCCACAGGCATTACGTATATCAATTCCTTCTTGGTCTAATGAATTCGTTTATCTTTTACAGTATTCCTCTATCGTTTATATCATTCAAGTTGAGGAGCTAACGGCTGAAGGAATATTCATTGCTGCTAGTAATTTCCGTTATATTGAGATACTTACTATGATTGCAATCATCTATCTTTCTTTAACGGTTGTTTCAACCGAAATCATAGATAGAATTGCGAGACACTTCAGTATCCCTGGCATCGGGGCAGCTAAACCCGTACGTCTAAGAGATGCCTAACCATTTTTATTTCAAAAACAAACCAGATACACCTCACAGATTCAATTTATATAAGGCTAAAGATTCTTACTTATCAGCAATTTCTAGTATACTTGTGGTGATACGCGACTCGGTGAGTGATAGTAAAAATCCAAGAAATCCCAAGAAAAGATCAGTGACAATAAAACCGACAAGGGATAACACAA
>CAYGVY010000208.1:0-2911 GCA_964353435.1 uncultured Thermoplasmatales archaeon
ATGATCGTTCATCTTTATCCTTCATGATTCCTTCATCAAGAGGAATACCAGATTCTCGTGAATAACCGATAGCATATCGTCTCCCTGATTCAGGGACCGGCATCACCAGGTCTGCCTCCGCCGGTTGTTCCTGTGCAAGTAAACGTCCGATCTCCTGACGAGTCGTGTGAATGGATCGTCCGTTGATACGTGAATCAGGTTTTGCAAAGTACACAAATTCGAACATACACGGAAGTTCCTGTTTTTTTATAATTTGCTTTTCATAGATATTTCCTTTTGGATCAATGACAATAACAGAGCCACCAGGGATATCCTTTACATATTCAAAATTAATTTTTTTAAAAACACGTGTCTCTGATGCAAGACAATAGGTTCCGTTTGCTTTTCCAAGAGCAAGCGGCCGAATCTTTCGAGGATCAGTCATAGCGAACAGATAAGGTTTATCGCCTGAGTCAGCGATGTATAAGACCGAGTAGCTCCCCTTTGCTTTTCGCATGACATGTTCGCATGCGGAAAAGATTACTTCCGGGTTTAATTCTTTTTTATAGAGTTCATCAGCTATGGGAAGCAGGAGCCATTGAATGTCACAATCAGTGCGTGGTTTCCTCTCAGTGATGTTCGAAAGCTCAGAACAATTGAAAATATTTCCATTGTGAACCGCCGCTAAAAAGGGATTTACCAGATATTCTGGTTGCGCATTCTTTTTTAATGATTCTTCGTCATCCATACCAGCGGTTGAATACCGGGTATGACCGATCCCGATGTTTCCTGGTTTATTGATTTTTTTCTCCTCGTTAAAAACATCTCGCACAAGGCCAGCGTCTTTTGTTATATGGATGTTCCCATCATAGGTAAGCATACCGGCTGATGATTGGCCTCTATGCTGGATTGTAAATAAACTATGGTAGATAAGATGTGAAACAGGCTGTCCCCCAATAATACCGATGATGCCACACATATATGAGCGGTCATTGGAAGTACAATATTTATAGGTTTTCAGTGTCGAAAGTGAACAACAGTCACATTCTCTTGGAGAAAATTCTTTCTGTCTTCTTCAAGAAAACGCGTATATTAAATTACCGTTTAAAATAAATCTAAATTTTTTGACCAAAATAGAAAATTTTTATAGTTAATTATCATTACGGACATACATACATGGTGAAAATTGATTCAAAAGACCGTGAAATCCTCTATCAGCTCGACCTTGATTCCCGTCAATCATTCGCCAAAATCGGTAAAAAAGTCGGGCTCTCAAAAACCGTTGTCGCCTACCGCGTCAAGAAACTTATTGAAAACGGAATAATAAAAACCTTCTACACGGTGATTGACGCTTTCAAACTCGGGTACATCAGCTTCCGCATCTACCTCGTCTATCAATACATGAATCAGGAAAAAGAAAAAGAAATTATTAATTATTTCACCAGCCAGAAATTGACCTGGTGGACGATTTCTGCAGAAGGACGATTTGACCTTGCGTTAATAATGTGGGTCAAAGACATTAACGATTTTTATTCGTTTTGGGAAGAAACCCTTAAGCGATTCAGAGACTATTTCATGGAACAACAATTCTCTGTCTACATCCAATTGTACACGTATCGTTATTCGTACCTTCTCGATGATATGAATAAATCAGATCGAACCAAATTTGAAATTACCGGTGGAGGCGCACAAGTGATTATTGATGAACTGGATTTCAAACTCTTGCGGTTAATCGCACCTCATGCTCGTATGCCGGTCAAAGAAATCGCGCAACGACTCAATACTACGGTCGCTGTCATTAACTATCGTATTAAGAAATTAATAAAAGAAGGCGTTATCCAGGGATTCCGATCAGATATGGACCTTGCAAAACTCGGGTATCAATTCTTCAAAGCAGACGTTGACCTTAAAGATTACAGACAACGAGGCAAGATCATTAATTACGTAAAAACAAACCCGCATCTTGTACGTATCGACAAATCAGTCGGAATCTCCGACCTCGAATTGGAATATCACGTACAAAGCCTGGATACATTCCATCAGATTATGAAAGACCTGATCAACAAATTCCCTGATATTATAAAAACATACAAGTATGTGTACGCATCAAAGCTGCATAAAATGAACTACATGCCCGAAGCGTAAGTTCTACTAGCAGTAGCCGCCGATTTTAAGGCTAGGGTCGCCAAACAACACCCATTGTTCAATGGTTTTCGCGTCACTAATGTTTTCCATCCCTGGATATATGGAAAGGTAATCATTAATAGCAGTACACCAGGTTTTTCCTAGTATGTCTATATGATTCACACTATATGCTTTAAAAAAATGTGTCTCAAGATACCCACAGAGGGCCTCTACACAATCAGGCTCATTGAGGCTGTCTCCATTGAGATCCCCGACTTCCCCGCCCGCCTCATACCCTAATGCGGTGTTTCCAATTGTCGCAATCGCTCCACCGTTTGGTTTCACCGTGAGACTCCAACCCAAGCATTCTGGAATCGGGGCTCCATTGGACCACATGAAATGTTTATTTAGAGGATCGAGTATTGTTAATAACAAAGAAACATTGAACTGGTTGGAATGGCAACCTCCAATAATACAGATAGGAAGCTTTTCGTTGTTCTGTAATTGAGAGAATTGATAGATACTGATTCCACCATTTTGAATAAGAGAATCAAACTCACCTGGCCAGTAGGTATTCCACCAGGATGGCCCGCCATGACCATCAAAGAATAAAAACCCGCAACCTTCGTTTATTTCTCGAATGATGTTTTGGGTTTTGGGGGTGAGATTTGGTTTCATTTCTCGGTTCGAAGCAAACAGCCTCTGTTGTTCAAAACCAGTCATATACGAGAGTGCCTTTTCACCAATGAGTTCCCCTTCAAGGTAGTTAGTCCCCTGATCGTCATACGGGTCTCCTCCGACAACCACC
>CAYGVY010000209.1:0-2903 GCA_964353435.1 uncultured Thermoplasmatales archaeon
ACATGGTTCGCTGTCAGAAGTATCTGGAAGTGATCGATGAGGAGAATCTTATTAACAATGCTGAAACGCAAGGAAAACGATTACTCCAGGGATTAGAAGAAATTGAAAAGAAATATCCACATAAAATTTCAAATGCGCGTGGAAAAGGCCTCATGTGCGCCTTTGATTTACCCACTCCAAAAGAAAGAGATAATATGAAAAACAAACTCTATGCACATAATCTCTTGGTTCTTACTTGTGGATCCAGCACCATACGATTCCGTCCGCCATTGATTATCTCTTCAGAAGAAATAGATGAGGCTCTTGAAATCGTCGATGAAACAGTGAAGGTGTTTTAATAAAATTAGCAGGATATCTTCCCTCTCATATAAGAAGAGATATCCTTAATTTTTTTCCGTTCTTGTTTTGTGGTATCGCGATCCCGAATTGTTACCATGTTATCGGTAAGTGAATCGTGATCAACCGTGATACAAAACGGTGTTCCTATCTCATCCATTCGTGCATATCGTCGTCCAATGGTCCCGCTCTCATCATAGAAAGTGGCGATTCCTGTAGTCCTCAGATCGCTATCTATTTCTTTTGCAATCCGAACGAGCTTGTCATCACCAATCAACGGAAAGACCCCTACTTTAATTGGTGCGACCCAAGGATTGAGTTTCAGAATCGTGTATTCCTCATCCTTTTTCTTTCCTTCAACATAGTTGTGCTCAAGAATGAAATAGAGGATCCGATCAATCCCATAGGATGGTTCGATGACATGAGGGACAAATTTTTCACCAATTTGTTTTTCTTTGACCTCTACGATGTCGTAACAGTCTTTCGGGATGTCGATTGATTCACCATCAATGGTCATCGTGATTTTTTTAGCCGTGGTTGTTTCCATCAATTCAAGCTGTTCCTTGATTTTTCCTGCCTTTCCTGAGAATCGCGGTCCGAGGATGTTCATCTTCGGAACTACTTTTTTTATCGTCACTTCTCTGGACTCTTCGAACGGTCTTAGCGCATACATATCGACGCTCGAAGATACTATATGAGCGTTCAGATCATAGGCAGATCGATCAGCGATACCGACGCATTCCACCCAACCAAATCGTTCGCTATGCAGTTCTGCATCCCAACATTCGGTTGCGTAGTGGGCAAGCTCGTCAGCTGCATGTTTCCGAAATCGGAACTTCTTTGGATCGACTCCTGCTGAAAGAAGAAAGTCCTGTGTAAGACACATATAATACGCGAGGGCTTGATTGTTTATGATTTTTTTCTTTACTGCATCTGCTACCGACATTTTCCATTCTTTTTCATTATCAAAAAGATATAACTCTTTGTCTTTTATTGTGTCAAAATAAGGATGCGTCTTATCCTTTGGATCGAAGAATACCTCAGCTTCCGCCATGGAAAACTCTCGTTGCCGGAGCGTCCCTTGTCGAGGAGAGATCTCATTGCGATACCCTTTTCCGATTTGGACAACCCCAAACGGGAGTTTCTTCCGGCTGTACTGGTACAGAAGATGGAAATTGGTGAAAATCCCTTGTGCGGTCTCCGGTCGTAAGAATGCTTTTCGTCCTTCGCCAATGCCAATCGTGGTTGCAAACATGAGATTCACCGGGTGCGCATCTTGTAATGCTGAACCACAGGTTGGGCAGGTGATCTTTTTTTCTTTGATCGCTTGTTCAACGGAGAGACCTTTCTCGATGATATCTTCTACTTTGTATGAGCGTTTACATCTTCCACAATCGATGGTGAGATCGGTGAACTCTTCAACATGCCCAGACGCTTTCAATACTTCATACAAGGTAATGGTTGGTGTAATAATTTCAATACAATTATCCTTCAACAGATAGAACCGTCTCCAGAGATTCTCGACATTGTTTTTCAATTGAGAACCAAGCGGTCCGTAATCATAAAAACCAGCGATACCACCATAGATTTCAAATGATGGATAGATAAATCCCCTCCGTTTGGCTACCATCATAATCTTATCGTAGATATCTTGAGGCATCAGCGGAATTCTCCCACGCTAGCTAAGGAAATTCATTTGGAGGATTTAAACATGCATGCCATCAGATCGATATCAGTTACCATGCCGATTAATTTGTTTTCAGGGCTGACTACTGGAACATGACTGATCTTGTTCTTTATCATCTTTTTCGCGATTTCAGAAATCGGGTCGTTCTTATACGCTTTAATAACGTTCGTAATCATGATTTCTTTCACGGCAACCGGCGGCAAATCAACCTTTGTTGTAGAATAATACAATCGGATGGTATCTCTGATTCCTTCCCACGTCCAATCATCTTCGTCACCACCCATACCCAGATTGGTTTGAGACACACTTTCTTTGATATGGCTGAGTTTAAACAGATCACCTTCGCTGACAATGCCGCCAAGCTCACATTCTTTATTTAAGATAGGGAGTGCGGTCTCACTGGTCACATTAATGATTTCCATGATAATCGTAATCGGAGTTTCCTGATACACCGGAACAAGATTTTTTGTAAAATAGTTATCCACGATATCATCATATTTATCGTCCAATGCTTTTAGGACGTCGGTGGGGCTGATGATACCAACAAGATTTTTCCTCTTATCAATAACCGGGAGACCATGGATTCGATTTTCATAGAGAAGCTTTGCAGCAGCTGACAAGTCTTCATCTTTCATCACGGTGTACGGATTCGAACTCATAATCAACGCGATTTGCTCTTCATCGGGGTTCTTGAAAATATCAGAACGGGTGAGAACACCAACAACTTTCTTTGTGTCTTTCTTAAGAATCGGCATCCCGGATACATTATGTTTGGCAAGAATTTTCAGTGCTTCTCTGATGGTACCAGGAACGTATCCAACGATTAACTCTTTTGACATCGCGTCTTCAATTTTCATCATTATTGTCCCTCTCATCCCTA
>CAYGVY010000210.1:0-2885 GCA_964353435.1 uncultured Thermoplasmatales archaeon
GCATACGCTGATGAATCAAAGAGATCACAACCCAGCGCAACTGCAAGCGGAAAGATCAGGGGATGACCTGCACCAAACAGGTGAACCGGTTTCGATGGGGCAAGACCCCGTTTCGCTGCAAGAATACAGCGAACCAAGTCAGAGTATCGCTGGTTCTCCATAAGGGGGACGACGCCGCCGATCGGGAAGAAATCAGCATCGAGCGCACTGAGTTGTTGCGCGCAGTGTTCTCGCAAATCTGGGTACACTGAACCTTGAACAGTACAGGCAAGGAGCATTTCTCCTTTCTCAAGAACACTTTTTTTTGCCCGTGCGACCGTTTCTTTGATTCCTTGTTCTGCTTCTTCCTTCGTTTGGCCGGGTGTCCCAAAAATATCCAGGATCGTACCGATATCGCTACCGATGTCGCGTTGAAACCGCACAATCTCAAGAGGATCAAGTTTAACATCACCATAGACATAGCTTTGAAACGTCCCCGAGTCAGTCATGATCGAACCATTAAAATCAATGAGTTTGTGAACGCCCTTCTCTAACGCCTGTTGCCTTAGTTTCGCATCCTTATAGATAATATATGAGTTTGTAATAAGTATCTCAGTGCCAAATCGTTTTTTCATTTCCTTGGGGGGGATCATCATCTTATTTGGGTTAATCACTGGAAGGAGATTTGGTGTTGTTACTGCTCCGTGTTTTGTCGTAAATTTACAGAGACGTCCTGCTGCGTCGCGTTCCTTGATTTCAAAGGTCATTTTTTCAACAGCCTCGTAAGAGAACCATCCTATTTAGGTTTTAGTGAAGCGTATTCCTGAACGAAAAACAGGAGATGCTGACTACTTTAATACAAACACATGTTTTTACTTTACACATGAACTGCGTTATAGTATCCTCGTTTTTTAGGCAATCTGGATTGGATCAAGAACCCTTCGCAAGGTAGCAATCGCAGATAGTGACGCCATGTAACTCGACTGCGGATTATTCGGATTAGGCATATTCTCAACCTCAGCGCGCAGTCTTCCAAATCGACCATGCGCCAGGATCTTATGACTGATTCTGGTTTCCACCGGGTCAGCAATTATCTCGACTTTTGTCTCATCAAAACCGACACCAGCTAAGGAAAGACACGCTGCGACGTTAATGTTCCGCGGGAATTGCTTCACTGCGTCCCGGGCAGTACCCTTAAACACTATGGTGCGTTCCTCCACAGATTTCCCAAGAGATACTGGTGGTTTGGTTGTAACCAACGTGACGCTATCCAGTTTTTCAATACTCGCAGCTAATACACCATCAATACCACAGACCGCACCAGAGGGGAGATAGATCTTTCGATGATGTTTCCGTGCGGTGTTTTCCAGTTTTTTCCGCAATGCATCATTAAATAAACTGCCGATACTCATTATGATCAGATCCTTGCCTGCCTCAAGCACAATTGCTGCATATTGTACGACTGCTTGCTGTGACGCTGCCTCAAAGACGACGTCGACATCCTCTAAAAACTCTTCAACTGGTTTTAGCGATGCTTTTTTTAGAGATTTACAGAGTTTTTCTGCAGCTGCTTTGTTGATATCGAACAGGTAGATTTTCTCGATGTCTTTCATTGCATCTGCTGCTTTTGCGACATCTGTTCCAATGGCGCCACAACCGATAATGCCAAGCTTCATAATTGGGATCTCCCAAAACCTTTAAACAGGAACTCACTATAAAAAATATTGTTATGGATGAGATCGATCGATTCCTGAGGGAAGATTTAGGCAAAGAAGGAGATATTACGTCTGACGCGTTATTTACAAAACAAACTGCACATGCCATCATTATATCAAAGGAAGATTGCATTGTTGCGGGCCTTGAAGAAGCACGACAGGTGTTTAAGACGATTGGAGCAACAGCTAAGTCTTTGGTGAAGGATGGATCTGTAGTCAAAAAGGGTACAACCGTGGTAGAAATAAAGGGACCGGTCCGTTCTATTCTCAAAGGTGAGCGGCTCGCACTCAACATCATCGGAAGGATGAGCGGGATTGCAAGCGAGACAAAAAAAATAGTGGAACAATGCCATAAGATAAACCCGAGGGTGACGATAGCAGCAACACGAAAAACGACTCCGGGGTTCCGCATTTTTGAAAAAAAAGCAATAGTCCTTGGTGGTGGAGAACCGCATCGTTACGGGTTATATGATGCGGTACTCATCAAAGATAATCATCTGAGAATCATCGGGTCTGTAGAAGAAGCAATCAAGACTGTAAAAAGTAAGATTCGGAATAAAATCATCGAAATAGAAGTGGAAAATGAATCGGATGCACTGTCTGCAGCTAAGATGAACGTAGATGTAATCATGCTTGATAACCTTGATCCACGTTCAGGAAAAATCATCGCGCGAAAGATTCGGGAAATCAACCCAGGCATCCTCATTGAGGTCTCAGGAGGTATCACTAGGGATAACATCGACAAGTACGCCTCATTTGCTGACCGTATCTCGCTTGGGTACCTGACGCATTCGATTAAAAATAAAGATTTTTCTTTGGAAATATTTAAGAATTGAGATTACTTTACCATATTGGGGAAAAAAATAATTCTCTACAATGATGGGGCTTTGTTGTGAGGATGGTGAATTGATAAATGAAGAAGATTATTGAAGATGTAGTTGCAGATGAGGAAGCAAAAGAACAAGTAAAAGAACAGATAAAGGATGAAGAAAAGAAAACCCTAGGGACAAGGGCAACAAAACGCGATCCTACCTTGAAGATCGCGGGTGTGAACGACGAGGATTTAGAAAAAGTTTTAGAAAGTCTGACGACCACCATTAAGGTCGTTGGCTGTGGTGGTGCAGGGACCAATACGATTACACGATGTTTTGGAGCAGGTATCAATGGTGCGGACCTCATTGCAGTCAATAC
>CAYGVY010000211.1:0-2843 GCA_964353435.1 uncultured Thermoplasmatales archaeon
CCTGCGTCTTCAAACCCTTCGCGAAGACCACAACCAGCATGTTTGGTAAGATTCTCAGGATGAAACAACAGGTCGATGACGTTTCGTGCATGCTCGCGGGCTCGTTGGTTCGCAAGCCGTGCAAGCTCTTTGCCATTGTGTGACTCATCCTCATAAACAAAGACTTCGATGATATGTTTGTTACAAAGCAACTGGGTGTGGATAAGCCCGGTGCTTGCTTCATGGGCACATTGTTTATCGATGGGTTTTGGGCCAGGCATGCCAAGTGCCATGACAATGTCGCAGGTGTGTTCGTCAAACAATTTTTTACAGGCAACAGGTAAATCCTTTATCCCGGGAACCGTGTATCGGATGATCTTGAACCCTGCGGTGAGGGATTGTAGTTCATTAATCGCTGCGTGTGCCATATCATAGCGGGCAAACGTGGTGTCTGCGATACCGATATGTTTCATGGTTTCCCTTCTATGCGCTGCATCTTCTTTTGAAACTCATGGGCAGCAATGACTTTTTGGATAATCCTGCGGGTACCCTCGAGGTCGCTTCCACCTTCGTATTTGGAGAGTCGTACGACCTTCACGTTGAGTTTCCTTTTTTTCAGCTCGTTTTTAATCGTGGCGTCATTGTGAATCTGGTCAAAGCCAAGAGCGATGATGTCTGGTTTAATTTCTTGGACAATCGTATATATGTCATCCTCATGTCCTAGATATGCTTCATCGACCATCTTGAGTTCTTTGATGAGGTTTACTCTAATCTCCTGGGGGGTGATCGGGTCGTGTTTGAGTTTTCGTACTGTTGAATCTGTTGCGACGACAACCACGAGTGTGTCACCTAGTTTTTTTGCTTCACGAAGGTAAAAGATATGTCCCATGTGCAGTAAATCAAATGTACCGGTTGCCATTACTTTGACCATTTTTTCCACGCTTTTATGATGTCGTTTCCTTCCAGAAAGGTAAAATTGTTTTTTTCAGCGTATTTCCTTGCATCTTCTTTGGGCATTGCCTTTCCTTTTTCCCCCATTATTTCACAGCCGCTTCCAACTGGGGTGAGTCTTGCCATCTCAAGTAATGAAATAACCAGCTCCGTATGACCTTTTCGATCGTTGAGCAGTTTTTCTGAAGCAACGCAGATTGGGATGTGTCCGGGGGATCGGAATTCTTTCCCGAACTCTTTAATGGCTGTTATGCTGTCGTGGTTTTTGATGGTGTTGACGAGTTCTGCGAATTTCTTCATGGTGAGGCTGCGGTCGTTGTCGGTGATTCCGGTGAACGTCTTCCGGTGATTAATGTAGAGCGAGAATGAGGATTTGGTGTCGTAGGGGATGTCATTGGGGATAAGTTCTTTGAGGACAGGGTATTGTGTGCTTACGTCAGAAAACAAGTCTGAGAGGAAGGGAAGTTGTAGTTTCTTCGCTGCAGGATTGGAAACCATAAGAAAGATGAGTCCTCCGCCGTCTTTTCGCATTCGTTTGATTGCTTCAGCGGTAATGAATTGGGAGGCAAGAACGAGATCTGTTTCGCTTTCTCTGGAGTCGTTATCATAGATGAGAATAAAGTGTCCGTTTCGGAGGGATTCGATAGCGTTCTGTATCGTGTTAATAGATTCACCTGGGGAGAATAGTTCACTGTATAAAATAAATATTGGGATGTTACTCAGAAATGGGTCGACTTGGTTTATTTTTACTTCGAGAAACCACATACCGAGTGATATATCCAGCAATCCTATTTCTCAGAAGGTTACTACTCACTTCCACAAGTAGATCAACATTTTCTTTATTATTCTGAAAATCACCAGAAAAGTGTTCTGGATACTTCTTCACTAAATCAATCGCAGTACTCTTGATATGTGTCTGTCGTATATTGCCCAGGTTAATCACCCTTTAGATATAGAGCTCCGCAATAGTGTTTTGTTATTTAAACTTGCGGATACCAACTTTAAGTAGTTTTCCTTCAATAAAAAAATGTTTTCCTTCATTTTCACAGCCTCCGAATTATTAGTTCAATCGGGTTTCCTAGCTCGACCATCTTGGTAAGATGGGAAAAGAGGTTGTTTGCCTCCTCCGTGGCCTTTACAGTGTGTAGCTCTGGGGTCAGTTGTTTCTCGAGGTTCACGAGTATGCTTTTTATCCGTTCAAGGTCATCCCGAATACTAGTAAGATCGTAATCCATGTTTACCACCACCTGAGCCATCCATAGGTCGCCATTTGGAGTCCCATTATGATAACAGCAATCAAGATCATAATTAAAATCATAGTCTTGAGTAACCCCATAGTCCTGTAGCGTGTTCCTTGCGGTGGAATCTGCCGTTGGGTTTTCTTTCCTGCTCTCCAGTTCTTGAAATCCTCCTTGAACCATTGCCATCCTTGCTCGGGTGTTACCATCATTCCTTCTCCCCCATCGCTATCAACTGTTTCTGTAGCGTCTCAATTTTCTTCCGAGCCTCGTTCTTCCTGGATTCATCCTGGGTCTTCACTCCATCGCTGCGGTACTTCCCAGACAACATTAAACGAACCATCTTAATGCGTCTGCGGATACCATCAGGAGTGTTCCAATAAGAACTCTTGTGGCTCTTAGTCAGCATTGTTCCTGCCTTCTTTTGGTTTTGTTTTTTCATGTTTTCACGTCCTGGGGTTTTACCCCGTTTTCCATTCATTCAATAGGAGAAATTCGGGGTTTGTTGTTAAAGCTTTAAAAAAACATATATGTTTGGTTTCTAACCATCAAGAACCATCGTTAAAACAAAGAACACGCGGCATCTTGGTATTCTACAAGCTCTGCATATGACTGTGCTTAAAACACACGAAAACCATGCAACAGGGCATTCCAGGGGTTCAAATCCCTTCCCCT
>CAYGVY010000212.1:0-2836 GCA_964353435.1 uncultured Thermoplasmatales archaeon
TTTCTGGGAGATACTTGTATGTCGAGCTTTCGAGAGATGAAAGATAGGGAATACATCCCTCATGGAACCTATCTGAAACTACTTATTGGCGGTGCTCTTTCTTTGAGTAAGGTGTTATTAAGTAACCCTGGTGAATTGAAAAAACTCCGGACGATCAAGGGTTCCGAAGAACGATATATCAGACCAAAACGACCCTATGAATTACCACCTTTTAAGGAAGGAATGCGATGTGGCGTCACGGACGAGAAATACCTCAGACCGACACTGTATTGTAACCCATGCGCCCCTGAGGTTGTAGCTCTAGCCCACGAACTTGGTGCATTTCAGAAAACAGACTATGAGTTCGCAAAAGCTGCTTTTGAATTCGTCAAAGAAAAGCTTGATTTAGAAATTTGCCAGATGGATCCTGTTGATGAGACTATACGCCGGGGTACCGGAACCTGTTTTCATTTAATCTCGGTGTTCATCGCATTGTGTCGTTGCGCTGGAATCAAGGCACGATATAAGACGTTTGCGATGAACATGATTCAAACTTGGTACGATTCTATGGTTGGGTCGGATCCATTGGTAAAAAAATGGTACGACCAAATGGGATTCTTTATGATGGAAGGAGAAGGAGAGGTACTCATTGATGGAAAATGGATCCCTGCTCATGTCGGCCCCACCGCAGAACGACAAGCAGCAGGCGGTATCCCCATTACGAAGTTTGGTGAGGGTTCTCTTGGCATCTGGTTCTTTGCACTCCCTGGAACAACGATGAATATGGAATCGATCCCCTATGGGTTAGGTGCAGGAGCCAATCTTTTAAAAAGGATTGCTCCTGGTTCCATGGAACGTGTCAATATCAGCATTCAACATCAAAATAAAATGGGGAAAAAAATAATAGAAGATGCCGGAGGCAAAGAGTCATACGATGCTCTTGCGCGGAAAAAACTCGGACCAAAGGTACCAACCATTGACTTATCGAATAAAAAAGAGATCATCTTTGGGGAGTGAATGAGATATGGATAATGTAGGAAAGAAAAAAATCGGCGGCTTTATGAATCAACAAACCAGACACTATATCATTTATCTCATCATTTTTATGGCAATGATCGCGATTATGGATCAATACCTCTCGTTTATAGAGACAACCGCGATACCGAATGTACTACGGGAATATTCTGTCACAGATACTCAATATTCCTGGTGGAAGGTGCTCTATTTTATTCCAACATTCTTAATTTTTCTGTTAAATGGACTGACTGATATTATAGGAAGAAAAAATTCTCTGCTTATTCTAATTTTATTATTCGGATGTGCATCACTTGGAATCGTCTATGCTACGCCATCGTTCCATCTCTATATGGTGTTCTTCGCAATCATTACATTTGCAACAGTATCAAACATATGGACAATCCCTATCAGCGAAGAAGCGCCAGCGGAGAAACGTGCAAAATATGTCTCCCTTATTTATTTCATAAGTTTGATTCCTCTTCAGGCGATTATACCTTCGGTACTCTCTCGTTTAGGAATCAGCTGGAAATGGATGTATGGCGTCATGTTTCTGTTTATGATACCGGTACTTGTCATGTGGTTGTTCATGAAGGAGACAAAACGATATGAAATAATCAAAGAGGAACGCAAACTAGGCATACGAAAGAAACATTTCTACGGCGTTGGTGTCATTAATCGAAGTGATATCAAATATATCTTGTTCTCTGCAGTCATATGGATGTGCTGGTTGGTTGTTTCGATGTTTGTGGTGTGGGCTGGGCATTATTTCATGGACATCCATGGATATACTCTTGATCACTGGTCATTGATCTTGCTTGGCAGCCTTCTTCTTATGATGGCGGGTGCAGTTGTTGGCGGTTGGACAATGGATAAAATGGGTAGAAAAACCGGTTTACTCATTGGTTGCGCAGGACTTGGGCTATTCGTTGGACTCATTGGGTTAACTCCTGTCTCTGTTGCGAGGGGTATTACGATTATCGTTGGGTTTTTTCTTGGGTTTTCGTATACCTGGATTATTGTCTACATCCCTGAGATTTTCCCTACAGAGCGACGAGGAACGTGTATGGGGTGGACAACTACGATGGCACGTGTCTCGTATGTCGCT
The DNA here is from genome assembly GCA_964353435.1 of uncultured Thermoplasmatales archaeon. Taxonomy (GTDB): domain Archaea; phylum Thermoplasmatota; class E2; order DHVEG-1; family DHVEG-1; genus SM1-50. Next base: position 2,102 of record CAYGVY010000212.1, read on the forward strand.
GGACCAGCACTTGCTGCCATTATGTTGACCGTGTCTCCTTCCATGGAATGGTTTTGGGCAGTAGGAGGACTTCTAATGATCCTCCCAATTATTCTTGTTTTTCTCTTCCACCCCTATGAAACAAAAACAAAAGAGCTTGAGGTAATTGAAGCGCAACGATAAATGGTCTTGTTTTGTCATACTTAAATATAAAGGTTCAACGCGGCAGATAAAAAAGTAATGCATGAGATGGGGAGTTTTTTTAGTTTTTTAAGGGACTTTGAAAAGGCATGCTTCAGGAAATCGGTATGGGTTGTACAACAAGTCCTTTATAGCGCGGACAACAACAATACTTGTTGAGGTAACCCTATGAAAACGATCTTGCGAAGAAAAGATAACACAAGTATTTTTTGTCCATCTGTACGTCGGCGTCATGCCCCTTTTACTGTAAAAACGAAAGTCATCGAATTAACTGTTGCGTGTATCCTGATTGCAGTTGGAATTTTTATCATGACCATTGCACAATGAACAGGATTACGAAGTGTATATAAAGTGACCCCTGGTTTTTCTCCCATTTTTTCGAAATCCATATAAAATAGCATTACCTAATAAGAACATAAAGACAACAAAAAAGGAATGAATGTACATGATAAGTGTCAAAGTCTACCAGCAAGGCGATGACCTCGTCATCGGTGCCTGCGATGAGCATCTCCTTGGCAAGAAATTTCGGAATGGAAAACTACAGATTGATGTCGC
>CAYGVY010000213.1:0-2834 GCA_964353435.1 uncultured Thermoplasmatales archaeon
CTGCGTTTCATTGGATTTTCCTCTGATTTGTCTACCTTGCCCCTAAAATAGATAGCTGTATATAACGGTTATTATCTAAAACCTTCTAGTTGTTCTCTCGTTTGTTGCCACATGAATTACAACGATAGTTATGTTCTTTTTTATCTATGAAAATCTTTCAACCTGTTAAAACCAGTCATTTGCAGCCACGACAACCAACGAAGTCAATCCTCCGATTATCATTCATTAAAAAAAGAAAACACCTTTTCATAACTAGATTACTTTTTTGTTATGGCACTTCTCATCATTCGAACATATGTAGGAGGTAAATTCTCACATTGATAAGTTCATAATTTTTCTTTTGAATTTTCCGAAGCTTTGAACATGAGTGTATCGATAAAATAACTTTTTACATCTGATAATGGAATGTAATCAGTGTTAATATCTTGAAAAGAGAACTTTATAAAGGAGTAATTGTTTTGAATCAATATTTTTGAGGTAGAAAAGATGAAGAAACTGTTCATAATCTGTGGAGTAACAATTTTATTGCTTATATTGGGATTAAGTGGATGTTTGGATAGCAATAAAGATAAAGAAAATGGTAAAAGTTCAGAGGTCAATTTATTTATTGGAAAATGGAAAACTACAATATATTATCTTGATGAAAATGGAACAAGATATGATCAACCATCTTCAAATTCAACTTTTTATACGAATGGTACGATGGGAGCAGACTCAGTTGAGGGTAATGAAACGATATGGACCCCTTATGCCATAGAAAATGATCAAATTTGTATGGGTGATGCTAATGATTCAGCGTATCTATGTTATTATTACGAATTTTCAAATAATGAAACTAAAGTGACATTAGAGTCATATTTTCAAAATCCAAATTCAGATTCTGGAGAGACATATAGGATTGTTGTTGAGATGATTAAAAGTTAGATGATGTATAAAATTTGAAGAGTATAACATTTTAACTGATGAAATATTAATAAAAATTATTTTTTATTTTTGAAATTGAATCTATAAAAATAAATGCAGGAGAATCCTTTTTTAACGTCCAAAATTCAGTTAACCATCTTGCACTTGATGGCTTCCTATATTTAATTGTTTATGAACGAAAAGCTACTGTTTTTCTAGGTTATCAAGCCAGACATATTTACAGCGGCTGCAGTACCAGGCGGTCGAGATCCATTCTTGTTTCCCATGCATCGGGTTTTTATGACGAAAAAGTCGAGTGAGTTTCATCTCACAGTTCGGGCATTTCCCGTTATAATATTTCTTGTAATCTTTTCCACCGATGGGGTACATCAGGGTGTCAGAAGCTACGGTGTAAAGGAAGTTGCAGTCGGTACAACACCAAGCAGTGGGTATCCATTTTCGTTTCCCATCAACGGTTTTGTTTTGGTACAACCGAACTGCTTTTCCACTGCATTGAGGACATTTCTTTTTTATAGGTGACACCACCAGTATTTAGTAGTTTGTTCTACTGCACCTACATCACGTGCGGGTTTAAAAGATTCTCACAAAAAAGGTCAATTTCTAAATTTATCAATATACTTGTAAAAAATACATTGTGATGAACGGATGGATTAAAAGAAATCGATGCTTATGAATCATTTTATCTGCAGAGCATCTCTGGGCCTTTGTTTTTTATTTTAGAAAAGCGAAAAGAACGAAAAAGATGAAATCAGCGGGCTTGGAGGGATTCGAACCCTCGGCCAATCGGTTAAGAGCCGATTGCTCTAGCCTAGCTGAGCTACAAGCCCCTTAGAAAGAAAGTATACGGAGTAACATTCGCCATTATTTAGGTTTAACGATAACATATGAATTATCTTTGAAGTGCTGGAAATGTTGTGTAGAAGCAGAATTCAATCATCAAAAAAAATTTACTCATCTATCACCCTATAACCCTTGTCAGGACGCACATGTGATATGACGAGAGGGGCGGGTTTTCCCTTTTGAGATGGAATGGTAGTCACTTCTTTTACGTTAATCTGAACATTGGGACCAGCTTTTTTCTGATGAATCTCCTGTATTTTTTTTAAAAATTAGATCAACAGAGGGGCCTACATCTCTCAGATCTTCATCGATGATGACGAGAATATCGATTTCATCGAGTTTTTTCTGAACAATCTGGAATTGCTTGACTTTCCTAGTTTTTAAATCATTAATGATACTATAGAGACTTGCAAAGGAGGCCGCGGGAAACAGTCTCCCATCAGGTAACACAACACTATCGCTTTTTCTTCCCTCAACCCCACCTTTAATAATAGGAGTATGCAACCCACAGGAACATTCTTCATCATCGGAGAGAACGACCCAATCATCCATCCCCATATATCTCACGATTGGTGTCGCCTTCCCAAACAATCTTGTCACAACGATATGTCCTCGTTTTCCATTCTCAATAATCTCCTGGTCTTCGTTCATCGCCTCCACATGAAAAAAATCATAATTAATATGCCATGTTCCTTCCCGGCAATCAAACGCAATCGGAGCCTCAGAGGATGATTCCACGGATCCATATCCATTATGCATTTTACATCCAAATGCTTCTTCGACATAACTTCTTGTGTAGGGTTCAAGAACAGACCCACTCACTAGTAGGGCTTTCGGGTTTATGTTTTTCCCATACCCTTTACGTTTATAAAATGCTAAATGAAAGAACGTTGCAGGGTAGGAGTAAATAACATCTGGTTTAAATCTATCTAACTCTGAAATAATATCTTTTGCTGGGAGGAAAGCATTCAGGGAAAGACGTGTATCTTTGCTATAGACAAAAGAGGCTTGTGAATAAAAAAGATTTTCAGCGGTTGAATCAGCCATATTCGGATTAAAATTACCAATAT
>CAYGVY010000214.1:0-2829 GCA_964353435.1 uncultured Thermoplasmatales archaeon
TAAGATGCAGATCTATCAACTCGCTAAATATCTGAAAATCCCTGATCCGATTATACGCAAACCACCAACAGCAGGATTATGGGTTGGGCAGACCGATGAAAAAGAGCTGAGGATGAGTTATCAGACCCTTGATCAGATCTTATATGGATTGGAACTCAAAATTGATATTGGTGAGATACAAAAATCCACAAAAGTATCGAAAGAACAAATCGAACGGATCAAAAAGATGCGTGTTACAAGTCAACATAAACGACGGACTCCCTTGATTCCAAAAATCGGGGTAAGGACACCGGGTCTTGACTGGCGTTCCCCGGTGCAGGAAGGATAACAACATTTTAGAAGAGCTTCCAGTTCTATTACCGTATTCTCTTTTTAATCTTTTGTCTTTTTTTTATTGTTTAGAAAAAGTACCTTTAATTTTCCATCCTTTTTCAATGAAAAAGAAATCTCTTGCCTGTGATTTTTTCGTATGCTTCTTGATATTTCTTTGTTGTCTCGCTGATTACTTCTTTTGGTAAATGCGGCGGTGCTGAATTATGATCCCATCCCGTTGAATTCAGATAATCGCGGACATACTGTTTGTCGAAACTTGGTTGCGGTTTGCCAGGCTCGTAACTCTCCGCAGGCCAAAACCGTGATGAATCAGGGGTTAATGCCTCATCAATCCAGATGATCTCGTTATTGTATATTCCAAATTCAAACTTGGTGTCTGCGATAATAATCCCGCGATTCCTTGCGTATTCAGCTGCGATATTATAAATTTTAAGGGAATAATCATTCAATTTATTCGCAACATTAGCACCGATAAGTTTTTTCATCTCAGCTTGTGAGATGTTGATATCATGTCCGGATTTTGCCTTTGTTGAAGGAGTAAAAAGTGGTTCAGAGAATTGATCTGATTCCTGCAGACCGGCTGGTAATTTCATCCCGCAGACCGTCCCATCTTTTTTATATGAATTCCAAGCCGACCCAGAGATATACCCCCGTACGATACATTCTATGGGGATGGCTTTTGTTTTTTTCACAAGCATGCTGCGGTAGATGAGTTGCGTTCGATACTCGTGTAATTCTTCTGGAAACTCATCGAGCTCTGTAGAGATCACATGGTTTGGTACACTCTTTTTTGTATAATCAAACCAAAATTTCGATAGTTGTGTGAGACAGACACCTTTTGATGGAATCGGATCTGGTAATACGACATCAAAAGCGGAAATGCGATCAGTTGCAATCAACAAGATATTATTATTCACTTCGTAGATATCTCGTACTTTACCTTTATTAAGTATTTTTACCGGTAAATCCGTATTTACTACAATGTTTGTGTTCATCACGTTTTCTCCCTTATGAGATTTTTGCTCCTTCTTTGACCTTCTGGTCGGTGACTACGATATTGCTTTTTGTTTTAAGCGGTTTTCCATTGTACACTACATTTCCTTTTAGGTCAACGGTCATTGGTGCTTCTTTAAATGCTTCAAATTCAAGGACAGCAACTGGTTCTCTAGCGATACCTTCTACGCCAACTTCTGCACCAGGGGAACTATCCTTTGGATCCAATAATGTGACCACACCACTTGAATCGCTTGCAGCAAGTAACATACCTTTTGAATCAACGCCGCGAATCACCGCTGGTTTGAGATTTATCACCATTACAATCGATTTTCCTTGGATATCCTGTTTCGGATAGTATGGTTTCATACCAGCAACAATTGTACGTTTTCCTAGCGGCCCTAGATCAACCTGCATGATATACAATTTATCTGCTTGCGGATGGTCTTGGACATCGAGAATCTTAGCAACACGTAAATCAAGTTTTGAAAAAGGATCTGATGTTGTTATGATATCTTTTAATTCGAGTTTTTTAAACAAAGGTATTGGTGTTTCTAACGGTGTCGCTTGTTTTAATTCAAGAAGGGCGTCATCCCAATGTTTCATGGGGTGGATATGTCCGAGCATTTTCCATATGCGTTCTGAGGAGAACGGTAAGAACGGTGCCATACAGACCGCGAGTGCCTGTACTATCTGTAAAGAGATATGTAAGACGGTCCCACAGCGTTCTTTATCGGTTTTTAGGAGCGTCCATGGTTGATTACGGTCAAAGTACACGTTCCCGAATTGTGCAAGGTTCATAGCTGCTCGTAATCCTTTTTTAAATGTGCATTGTTCGAGCGCTTCTCCGGCCTCTTTATGGGTCTCTTGTATTTTTTGAAGTGCTTCTCTATCCATTTCATTCAGGGTGCCTGCTTTAGGGATGGAGCCGAAATTCTTGCTTGTGAAGGTTACGACACGGTGAATATAGTTCCCATAGGTTCCGAGGAGTTCGTCGTTATTTTTTGAGACAAAATCATTCCATGTCCAGTCTGCATCTTTATTTTCTGGCATGTTAATGGAAAGATAATATCGAACAACATCTGGGTCGAATCGTTTCAGGATTTCAGGGACCCAGATTCCTACACCTCTACTTTTTGAGAATTGCTCTCCTTTTAACGTCAGATATTCGTTGGCGGGGATGTTATAGGGAAGATTCAATGTTTCGTCATACCCCATGAGAATAGACGGCCAGACGATGGAATGGAACGGGATGTTATCTTTTGCTAGGAAATAGTAATGTTTAGCCGCTGGGTTCTTCCACCATTCTTGCCATTTTGATGGTTCTTTGTGTTTTTTGGACCATTCTTTACTTGCAGATAGATACCCTATCACCGCGTCAAACCATACGTAGATACTTTTATTTTCGAACCCAAACACCGGGACCTTGATCCCCCAATTTATGTCTCGAGTGATCGCGCGGTCATGTAATCCGTTCTGTAGCCAATTATTTGTAAATTTCAG
>CAYGVY010000215.1:0-2824 GCA_964353435.1 uncultured Thermoplasmatales archaeon
ACCTGCAGCATATGGACCGGATCTATGATGCAATCATGAGTTTTGATTATCCTTCTGCATTGGTTCCTATTAAAAAGAAGCAGGACATGGTCCGTGGTCTCATTGAAAAAACCCGAGGGGAGCTCGTGGTTTCGAACTGTGAACGGCGAATCCATGAGAGAACCCATGAGTTCCACGGTATCCTGGATCAGATGAACGGGGAAAAAACCAGCAGCAAGAAAAAGGCGGTAGCTGGTGAGGAAGAGGATATCGATATTGATAAAGTGTGGTAGGTTTTCTTCGATAAACTCGTTTTTTACGAAATGTTTATAAAAAGCCTTTATATACTTCAAGGAGGGAAATCTACGTATGGTTGAGGTCCAGGTTGAAAACATCGTTGTTTCTTTTACAATTTCGTCGTCGTTGGATTTACCGAAACTTGCAGAAATTCTCCCTGATGCAACGTATAATCCAGACGAGGTTGCTGCAATAGTCTTGCATTTTTCCAAACCACGCTCTATAGCAACACTTTTTTCCACGGGGAACGTGGTGGTGACCGGACCGAGAAGCATGGATGAGGTCCATGATGTCGTGAAAATGGTTACTGATCGTCTGGATATCGTCGGTGTACAGTTGGACGAAACACCAGAGATTAAGGTAATGAACGTGACCGTGTCAACAGATCTACACCAGTCGTTGAAATTACGACGTCTCGCGAAATCCCTACAAACCGTGGAATATAACCGGAAGGTTTTCCCTGGATTGGTTTATAAAGGAGATGACCCAAACACTGTTATACTGCTGTTTGATTCGGGGAAGATTGTCTGCAACGGAATCAGGCTTGAAGACGTTACTGTTGCTCTTGATAAAATGTTGGAGAAACTGTTATCATTTGGTATAAAAAAGGAGGAAAATGTATGCCAGAAGTAATCGTAGAAAATATTGTCGCGTCAACGTCGTTTTCCGATAAATTGGATTTGGACGTTATCGCACAATCATTGGAAGAAGCGGAATATGAGCCAGAGCAATTTCCTGGGCTTGTGTATCGGTTGAGTAGTCCAAAAACCGCTACCCTCCTGTTTCGGAGTGGGAAGGCGAATTGTACTGGTGCGAAAAATATTGAGGACGTTAGAACCACGATTAATATCATTGCGGAGAAACTGAAGAAGTTAGGTGTTGAGGTCTATAAAGACCCTGCGATCGTCATTCAGAACATTGTCGCGATTTCTGATCTTGGCGGCGAGTTGAACCTCAATGAGGTTGCCATGGCGCTTGGGTTAGAAAACGTTGAGTATGAGCCAGAGCAGTTCCCTGGGCTTGTCTATCGTATCAAAGAACCCAAAGTGGCTATGCTCTTGTTTGGCTCCGGGAAGATCGTGTGCACTGGGGCACGGAAGATCACGGATGTTTCCCTTGCAGTAGATAAGCTATCTCAGGAACTCACTTCACTTGGTCTGATTCATCATTAATATCATCAGGGTTCGGTGAAAAAAGAGCTCTTCGCAGGAAGAGTTCCCCCAATCTTTTTTTAATACATTCGTTTTAAGCGTTTTCTGATAAGGACTATCCCGGTAACGTGAGATATCGGGGATGAATACTATTTGGTTCGTTGCTGGTCATTGTTTTTGTGGAGGGATCAGGGAGTTATATTTATCTACCTGTTTCTCATTCAGGGGCATGTGAGGGGGTCTAAAGAATTGAATTGAAAAATTCTTTTTCATTCTTTTCCTCCCAGACTTTTTAGACCCCTTCTCTTCATTCTCTTTCTCGAAATTCTTCATAAAAAAGACGTGATGTACATTTTATATGTGAATATTATGCTATTCTATCAAAAGGAGAAAGGGGAGGGCAGTGCCCTCAAACGAATTAGTTTGTCTTGAAGAATTCTTTTAGGTCATCGACTTTTGGATTCATCATGCCGCTGATTCTTACTGAGAAAATATCTTCCAACATCATGATATCTCTGATGTATGTCGAGTATTTCTTATTGATGAACTCAGTGAATCGTTTTGCAACGCTGATGTCTTTTGCGGTGAAACAGAGCAGCATATCATATTGACCTTGGAGCATGCAGGCGGTTTGGACGAAAACACCAAGGTTTTTCCCTGAATATTTCTTGAATCCATCGATAACGTCATCAATGACGTCGTTCGCAGGCTCGTTCGATCGTTTGATCAACATGATGTAGTGGCGCACACCTTGTTTTTCCTTATCTGGTACTGCAGTGTATCCCCAAATTGTTTTGTTGTTCTCGAGTCGTTTAATAATGCGCCAAACTTTCTGTCTGGAAAACCCGCAGGTTTTTGCGATTTTGTCTATACTCTCGTTGGAATTTCTTTGCAGCTGTTCAATAACTCGCTTCTCATCCTGGTCTATTTGTTTTTTGCTACTTTTAGCCATAATTGTTTTCCCCCGTGATGTATTGTTTTTATAAGAGCTGATTTTTTGGCTCTTTTATTACCTTACTTTGTCTAGGAGACTAGAGTGTCACTATACCATTTAATGTTATAAATGTTTCGCATAGAGGCTTTTCTAAGCAAGTATAAAGACCTTTTGAGAAACATTTATATTCCCAAAAAGTATTTTCTTTTGGGGGTTGCAGAGTTATAAGATGAAAGCTCTTTTTTTGCTCTTCAACTTCCCCTTTCCTCCCTTTTTCAGCAGGATAGATTGTTATTCTAAGATATAAGAAACACAAGATGATTTTTAATACTTTGCGATATTAGGGATTATGCCGTATGTCGAACTGCTGTCTTGAAACAAAATGCATACAATGTTGCATCGAAACGAACATGATACTGTCATATCGTGATATTGAAAACATTCAAAAAATGGGATATGATCG
>CAYGVY010000216.1:0-2822 GCA_964353435.1 uncultured Thermoplasmatales archaeon
GATCGGGTATCGGATACCCCCATCTTTAGATGGATTCATTTTGGGAGGATGTCATATTTTTTGTGTTTTTCAATCTCTTTTACAGAGAATTGTTATTTCAGCTTGTCGTTTTGTCAGCATAGGTTTATATAGTATGAATGACAAAGAGTATCATGCCTAGAGGGCGGTTCGGGCGGCATTTGGTGCTGGCTGGGCTGTCTTGGTAGGAGCCGCGTGGTATTTGGTACCCCGCCGGGCTCTCCTCTGGGTCTTAATCATTATTGTTTTTATTAGCTTCATCTTCTTTATCTTCGTTATTGTATGAGAAGCAGAACCTCTTCTTTTTTCTAAAGGTAAAGGATTTATGGGAAGATAAATAGGTAACTTTTAATAGCTTCATAAGATTCAGCGTGGCGGAGAGGCATTGTATGGAACATAAACTCTATGGGTATCGTTGGGCAGTTGTCGGTGCATTTTGGTTTGTGATCTTTGCCTATGGGGCAAACTGGTTTGCGTTATCACCTCTACTGAGTACATTTGAAAATGCAGAATGGTTTAATGTTCCTGCATGGGAAGCACATCTTCTCATCTCCTTAATCGGGATGTTTGTTATTTTCTTTGCATGGCCGGCAGGGTCATTAATTGATAAAAAAGGACCGAAGCTATCCATATCTATTGGTGCGCTGTTTATGGCAATAGGTTTTGGTGTACGACCCTGGCTTCTTGGAAGTTTTTCATTGTTATTATTAAGTAGTATCATCGCTGGTATTGGCCTTGCATGGATTCTTGTTGCGCTCGCGCCCCAAATGCTTCGCTGGTTCCCAGCAAAAAACGCGGGACTTCCGGTTGGCATTGCAGCATCGGGATTATTCATCGGATTTGGAACAGGATCTCTTGTGATGCCTCTTCTTGCGAATCCTGTTGACAAGACACATATTTTCAATGGTTTCTTGACCTTTGGGATTATTGCAGTGATCGCATTTTTCATCTGGTTAATGGTCGGTAAAGACCACCCTGCTACACCGCCGGAAGAACGCATTAAAGTCGAAAAAATGAAATTCTCAGAGGGAATGAAACACGTTTTTTCTTCAAAGAACGCTTACCTCTACCCGCTGATTGGATTTCTTATTGTCGGAATCACCTTAGTTATTTCTTCGTTTATTCACTACCTCTATAAAGATCAAGCTGCTGAAGGAGGATATATCGCCGGATTCCTGTTGTATGGTTGTGCAATTGGCGCCTTTTTTGCTCCTTTTATGGCAAAGAAATACGGATTGAAAAAAATTACCCTTACAGCTGTTGGAGGTTCAATTCTCTTCTGGCTTATTCTCTTTGGCGTATACCAATACACTGATGTATCCTGGTTACTGCTTGTTTTTATTGCGTTCCTCTTTGGTGCTTGCTTCCAGGCATCCTGGCCTCTGGCATTGTACGGTCAGGAAATCGAAAAAGGAGTCACTGAGGCAAATGTGGGTATTGCAGCGAGTCTCTATGTCTCGGTGAGTAATATCGGGGCTGCTGTGCTTCCGGTTATTTTCCCAATCTTGTTCCCCTTCAGCGATCCTCTTATTCCGGTGATTGCGATCCTTGCTGGGTTAGTTATCTGTATTGTCTTATGGGCGGTAATGAAAAAAACATAAAAAAAATGTTATCGCTCGATAGTAAAAACGAATAGGTGTGGTATATCATTTACAAATAGGTATCAAAACCACAAAAATGATAATTTTATTTACTAAAACAGGTCGTGGTTGGAGAAATATTAACACGATTTTAACCCAACTTCGTACTAATCGTTGATAGATATAAAAAGGAAAAAGAGGGATTTGTTAATATCCTAGCAGCGATATGGTGAAGGATTAGATATTGATCGTAATGGCTGGAAAAAAGTTTATTTGATACATTCCATAGTCTCGCTAAGGAACACAATAAAAGATGATGATATTGAAATATTTTACTAATGGTAATTTTCTCTGTTAATCTTGCATTACAAAAGACAATGAGATTTATAAATTATTATTATTATTATTTTTCACTAATCACCACATTAAGAATTGCTTCTGAACTTCTATAATAATATTTATTCTCAGCCTCACATACAACCGTATAATTACCTGGCGTATTCAAAGCATGTGATGCACTAACCATTTCCCCTGAGTTTACAAAATCTGTAAAATTATATGACCCATCACCCCACATGAATAAGAAATGAACAGGTAAATCATCTACAGTTGATGTAGAAGCATAATATACTCCAACTTCGCCAACAACAAGACTTGTTGAACCAGTTAGATTAGGTATGTTTGGATGAGACGGTACAAAATTAACTGTTACCATTAAGCTATCTGACCATTCACTCTCAGTACCATGAAGATCCTGTGCCTTTACTTTCAGATAAAATGTACCATTGATATTCCATTTATGAATCTTTTCAACGAGGGTTTCATTGGGTGAATACGATTTTGTCCATTCATCAACATTATCATCTCCATCCCAATCCCAGCCATATCTAATGCTATCATTATCTGGATCATGAGACAATGATCTATAGGAGGCATTTTGCCTTACATTGATAGAAACACTACCAGATGGGGTGGTAGGTTTTTCAGGAGGTAAATTATTTCCTTGTTGGAAAAAACCTATATAAATGGTTACACTGAAAACTATAGCTACCACGATCATGATAGCAATTAAGTTTTTTCTCATAATATATTTCCTAGAAAATGAGTATAATTATTATATTTTATAAATGCATTGGTTCAGGTTTTTAGTTTCAACAACAAAAGTGTTTATCGTTTATCACTAAAAAACGTCTTTCTATATCTTTATAATTACAAAAATTAAAC
>CAYGVY010000217.1:0-2808 GCA_964353435.1 uncultured Thermoplasmatales archaeon
TGGTCTTGCCTTTAAACGACCAGTAAATCATCGGGCACTGAGCATAACAAATACCAGCTGCTGGCGCACTGAGGTTCTTCTGCAATTCCTCGACAGGGACCTCTTTGGTTATCTTCGTCAGATCAATGAACCGCTCCCAGTCTTTTGCATCCCTGGTCTTCGGTTCGACGACATAGTAGAACTCATAGGGCATGCCCTCCATATGACCGGTTTTCAGCCAGATATCAAACGGCTTGATATGGGACTCGATGATCTCCTGGAACCCGAGTGGTTGTAACACCTCTTTTATCGCGATACGCTCCATGGTTTTCAGGATCGCTGCTGCTTGAGGACGATAGAACCATTTCCCTTTCGTCGGACCCTGCTTCAGCCAATCGAGCTTCTCCATTTCTTCCGTTGGATCCTTCGTCCACGCTGGTTTTTTCTCCTCGGATTTCCAGATGAGCTTCCAGAACTCTGCTTTTCCCTCGTAGTACTGGTTCTCAACTTTTTCTTTCACACGATTTATCATCCGATCGATGTAATTCCTCCGCAGAAACTCCTCAGAGACATCCGAGAGCAGCATGGTTGCGTGTTTTCCTTGTATCTTCACCTCAGCAAACGGGATGCTGACGTCCTTGAGGGGTTCTCGCGTGAGATCAAAACTGATGGTATATTTTTCAATGGTGATACCTCGCACACCAATATGATGGGTCTTACCCAGATCTTTACTGAGCGCGTTTTTAATCTGCAGAAGCGCGTTATGTGGGCGAAGAGTCCCCTCTGAAGTAATGGACAGAGAAAGTGTCCCCTTATCGATCGTAAAATGCTCGATTACTGCGAGTTTCTCCGGGCCTTTCTTAAGGATCATCTCATTCGTCGTTGCGATAAACTTCTCAAATTCTTTGGTCAGTCCTGAGACATCGCCACTGAGCGTAAATCTGGCTTGCAACTCAAATCGCATCATCAAAAGGTTATCCTTCCATGGATACTTAATTCTTATTCACTATATCATCTGCAACGGAGACACACGCAAGATAATCATCCAACGTATGAAGCAATGAGGCAACAGAGGTGCTTTCAACAATAGCTTCAAGTGTTTTTCCGCTCTGCTTTGATTTCACAAAACCGTGGTCATCGGTCTGAATGGACCGGAGTACTTTTTTTGCTTTTTCTGCATTCTCAAACTCGATTGTCAGTGTACAGACGGCTTTCATGTTATCCCTTCATCTGTTGTACAAGAATCGTATCAACTTTTTGCATGAATTCTTTTTCTTTGTCAAACGCTATAGTGGCACCAGCGGCAATTTTATGTCCTCCTCCAAATCCTCCAAGTTCTGCGGCAACAGTTTTCATCACAGAACCAAGGTCTAAGCCCTGCGCTACGAGTTTCTGATTCCCACGACACGACACATGCACTTCATCATCGGTTTCTTTCCGGGTAAGAGAAAACAATGGCTTCTTCTCATCAAGCACATAGTTCATCGCAATCCCAGCAATCACGCCACCGAGCGAGGAATTATCAGCATAGAAATACCTCATCCCATCGGTCTCATGAATGCCGCCTTGTTCTAACAACTGGAGTCCATCCAGGAGTTTTTGCTTGTAATCTTTCTCGACCATGAGTGCATCTTTCCAAGCGGTGCTGTCACCAAGACAGAGCGTGAGCCCAAGGCTCCGGTACCCGTTCTTCCCACACGCGTCCAGCAGATCAGCAAACCGCTCCAGTTCCCAGCCCTGCGGTGCGGTGTATCGTTTTCTGATCGTCATATCCAAGATGTTTTGTTGACACCCTGCTTTGATTAACCGAAAGAGAAGAAACGAGTGTACCCACATCATCGTCTCATGATTAATACCCTGAAGACTCGCTGATTTCTCAATATTCAATTTTTCCAGCATCGTCTCAATTGCTTTGCGATTACCAGAAAGACCAGGATAATACGGATCTGCTGAGAAAAACAGTGCATCAGCGAGCGTATCCCCATAAAGTTTGATGCCTGTCTGTTCGGTAATGAATCCTTTCTGCAACGCATTATCAAGGATGATTTTGTTCAATCCACGGACACCACCAATGAATTGCTTGTCACCGGTCGCACCAGCAAGAGCAAGAGGCGCAAGGTCCTCGTTTGCTGGGTCTAGTGCTGTCGCAAACGCATAACTCAACGTCGCACCAGACGCCTCATAGTTCCCATCAGCCCCAAGGAGGTTTGAGTTGATCTGAACAATATTCTTTGAAGTTTGAGCGGTCAGATACTGATGATGGTCAAGGATGATCGCTTTGCAGCCTATGTGTTCGATCGTCTCTATCTGTCCGCTCCCCATGTCAGAAAAAATAATCAACTCGTTGTGTTCGTTTTTAAGTCGGTCAAAGCCTTTTGTAAATGGGTTCCGCATCAGCGTCGCATGAAACTCGAACCCCGCGCGGTACAGTGCGGTACAGAGGACTCCTGCAGCTGAAATGCCGTCCGCGTCGTAATGGGACACTACTCGAATACGACTCGACGATGGATACGAAAAGAGCAACCCCGCCGCTTTCTTACATGCCTCAGGAATATCTTCTGCCATAAACTGTACTCTACATAACGAAAAACATGTTTCAGGCTAAAAAGATAATGGAATGATTTTTTATTCGAACATCAGTTTTGCTTGCTCGAGGCTGTACTTCCACCCTTCTGGAAGTCGCTCTTTCCGACGATAATACTTCATCAGTCGGCGTATCTTTGATTCTGTGAGTGACAGGCTCCGTTTCGTTTTAAGATCCTTTTTATGATGAACAATGTGTTTCTTCAGTTTCAACGCGGTCTTAATCAAATTCTGTAAATCCTCAGG
>CAYGVY010000218.1:0-2805 GCA_964353435.1 uncultured Thermoplasmatales archaeon
ACCAAAAAGTATAGAAAATTATTAATATACATAGTAGTTTAATTTTATTGGAGAAGAGGAGGACGGGTAACGATTATTCATATTATTCCCCTAATATTTTCCCCTTTCCCCCTCTTATCTAAAATAAGAAACAGAGGAAAGCTAACGCGAAAAATACCAATAATTATTATTGCCATAGTAATCTTTATTACAGGATTATTAAGTGGATGTAATACTACAACGTACGATTTAAATAATTTTAAAGTGAGACTTCATAATGTTAATGTTCATCTTTTTAATAGAAGTTATATGGAAATATGGTTTTATCTTAATATCAGTAATTATCAAGGGGAGCATTATAGACTTGGTAGTTTAAAGTATACAATCAATGGAAATTCTTATTATCTATGTGGCGGAGAAATATGTTCATTTTCATGCGGGAATACAACATTACACTCTGCATTTGAACAATTTGGAGATACAATTTCATTAGATGGTTTAACTATAAATTCTGAATTAAATAATACTTTAATTAATAAACAACCTATAATATGGTTGGCATCTGGAGAACTTACAATATATGATGAATATAGATTAACAGGAATCACTTCAGTAATAAAAATCCCATTTGATGGATTAACTTATTGTATGACTGAATATAGTTGATTTAGAGAAACAATAAATGAGTTAAAACCGTGTATGCTTGACCTAAATCTGAGTTTTTAAGGATATGTTTTTAAAGAAGTAACCACAGGGTTATAGCAACGTTGAAATGAAGTTGGTCTCGTGATCTTTTGTCACTGTTGTTTATGATTTTTATCTTATCAAAACATTTAAATGAATTAATAGGATAATAAAACCCCATTAAGTTCATAGAGAGGATATAATAATATGAAGAAAATAATACAAATTTGTATAGTCGGTATTTTATTATGTACCGAATTTGGAGCTGTTGCATTCCCCAGTACTGACTCAAAAATAATAAGTGAGAACAATGTGGGGAAAGCTGATTATACTCATACTGTTTTTGTGGAAGTCGGAACTGCTAGCTGGTGTTCAGATTGTCCCGCATCGAATACCGCATGGCATAGTATCTATGATGACGGGAACTATAATTTTGAATATACAGAAATGGTTGTTGATAAAAATACAGTTGCAAATGCAAGAAGAAATCAGTATAATCAGTATTCGTTCCCAACATCCTATTTCGATGGTGGGCAATTTGTTTATCCGGGTACGAGCATATCCGCCTTTCAAAACAATCTCAATTCTTGTGGATCACGAGAAGTCCCTGACCTTGTAGCGAATTTGAATGCTACCTGGCTTGGTTCCGCAAAAATACAAGTGGATTTCGACATCATCAACAATGATGCAGTTTCATATGCTGGAAACCTAAGAGTATATATTATTGAATTGCAATCGACACAATGGAAGGACTACAACGGAAGTTGGTATAATCACGCCTTTTTAGATTTTGCTTTCAACCAAACAATAAACATCTCTGCTGGTAAAACCTATTCGGATAGCACGGTTTGGGATGGAGCAGCACATGGATATCCTGGGATTTCTTCAGAGAATATACAGGTCATTCTCGCTGTTTTTGATGACTCACCGCATCAAGGGTATTCTCATCCGCCATCAGGATCACCATTCTGGGCATATTATGTCGATGAAACAATTGCCGCAACACCACAGTCTAATAATACACCTAAAAAACCAAATTCACCATCTGGACCGACGAGTGGAATAGCTAATGTTGAATATACATATTCAGGAAATACAACAGATCCGAACGGAGATACTATTTACTATCTTTTCAACTGGGGTGACGGTAGTAACAGTGGTTGGCTTGGTCCATATCCTTCTGGTACTACTGTTGAAGCAAGTCATGTATGGAGCTATGGTGGAATCTACAACGTTAAACTGAAAGCAAAAGATACGATCGATGGTCCATGGTCGGATCCTTTAGTGGTTCAGATTACGGGACCAAATATTGAACTGCAAAATGTGAAAGGCGGTTTTTTTAAAGTGAGTGCAGAGATTAAAAATACTGGAGATGTCGCAGTGTCTAATGTGAACTGGATCATCACCTTACGTAGCGGAGTTTTCATCGGCAAAGAAACCTCAGGATTGAATCTCATGATTCCAGCAAATTCAAGTGTAACCATAAAATCAGGTTTAATATTTGGGTTAGGATCAACCAGTATCAAGGTTGAAGCGTGGATTCCCGATGGTCCATCGACGATGATTCAACGAAATGGTAATATCTTTTTATTCTTAATAAAAGTAAATCCCTAATGGAGATCAAATCCGTTATCTTTGGGATTGGGGTGATGGTAATAACAGCGGATGGCTTGGACCCTACAATTCTGGAGCAACATGCGAAGCAAAACACATCTGGAATATAAAAGATAATTACAATTTCAAAGTGAAAGCGAAAGATATCTATGGAAAAGAGAGCAGCTGGTCAGATCCCTTGCCTATAACGATGCCATACTCCTATAAACCGATACCACACATTTTGGAGATGTTATTCCAGCGATTCCCCAATGCGTTCCCGTTACTGAGACAGCTAATGGGATACTAAGAATCCCTCTCTTTTTTTCTTTTTTTTTTTAGTTCTTTCAACAATTCGCACAAAAACATGAGCTAGGTTTTAGATGTATAGGTTTTTAAAGAAAGAATCATCAGGATAAAAACTCTTAAATTATGTTATCGACGATAAACCAAGAATTATTCAACATACTTTAGTGCAACTCTCGGGAATTGGAATCGCAACCAGGGGACCATGTAATATTTCTTATAACATGCTCCAGCGAAACGATG
>CAYGVY010000219.1:0-2798 GCA_964353435.1 uncultured Thermoplasmatales archaeon
TACAGGCATCTCAGAAACGATTCAGGCTTGAACCAAGAGAATAATCCTATTTGTTTGTTAAATCGGGTGAATGTGTGAACGTCAATACAAAAGAAGTATCATCACTCGTACAGGATACATGCAAAGAGATTGGATGGAAAAAGATGCTCTATGCAGGTATGGTTGGAAGCGCTCTTGCCACTCTGAGAAGTCGAGATATTGATGTAATAATTGTCACCAGTATGACACCAAAGAATCCATCGATGATACATCTACAACGAATCTCGTTACTCGCATTTTCAAAGGATTGGTTGAGGTATGAAAAACATCTGGAAAAACCCAGTGGACTCGTACCATCCATCTTGTTCAAGTCTCTAGAATTATCTAAGCCACTATTTGGAAATAAGAAGGATCTTGATATTCCGAAAATCCAGGTATGTAAACCAGACTGGATTAACCTTGAAATAAAAAAGGACAGATACAAAAATCGTGACAAGAAGAACTATCTTGTTGCTTTGTTATTTGAAAAACTACTAGCAACATCACCAGACCTATCAAAATATACGTTCAACAACATCGATATGGCAAACAACCTAGGGGAAAAACAGCTAGCCAACGATTTATTAAAAATCTATAACAAGGTGCAATCATAGAATTGTGAGAAATACCACTGCTGCATTCCTCCTTTATGATTTACCAAAATTTAATTGTAAGTTAAGAATAGTAATAAAGTCACAAAACGTCCTCCATCGTCATATTTTTAAAAGAACTGATGCTTCTATGATTGTAAGAAAAGGGGGTGTCAAAATGAAAGATTATACAAACAGTACCATTATCAAAGTCAAATGCGACTGCTGCGGAAAAGATATCGAATGCCCCAAGGAAATGATGAAAACATCAAAGAAACACCTGTGCTACACCTGTTTTCAGGACCCAAAGAGTGTGAAGAATTTCAAGGATGACGAATTAAAAAACGTACATGTGGACATGCCATTAGAGGAGGTTACCGATGAGATCGCGGATAAATTTGCGACCATGATGGTCAACGAAGCGTTTCCAAAGATCTGGTCTGAGAAAAAACAAGATTTCAAGGAGTTATCAAAGAAAGATCTGTCGAAAGAGATGTTCGGCGCCGGTGTCTTTTTTGGAATACAAGCATTTATGGATTCCATGCAAGAGGAAAAGAAAAACAAGAAATAACAACCACCTAAAAGTAATTGGGTTTCTTACGTGTCTATCTCTTGTAAATTTGAAATACTGTGGTTTTTCTACTTTGCCTTGGTCCTTTTATGACCTGACTTTCGCAGGTGATCGTTCTTTTCTTGATTAGGACATATTTCGCACATCACATGATTTTCTGATTTTCAATCAGCAAGAATGCTGAAAAACCTATGATCCTGGCGTGTTTCCGCAGAAAATCATGGTATTAATCCAATCGAAATTGGAAAAAACACGGTTTTTCAATCCATTTTTCCCCACAATGATGGTAAGTGCGAAATTGCTCAGGCTCTGCACGATGAATTTCGTCGAAATCTTCCGCAAGGTAGCATGCTGGTAGCGCAGCATGCTGACGAGGAGTTGAGCGAGGAAGACGACGAGGATGGATCCGTCAATCGCCTCCTGGGTCCAGCACCGCGTGGGACGGACATGGAGCTCATTTTTGATGCTGTTAAACAGCTTCTCCACGCTGTCTTTTTCACGATAGTACTGGAGGGCCTCGTGAAGTGAGAAATCTTTGTTGGAAACCAAGCTAAAAAATCCTTCTTTGCCGGTGATTGAGAGCTGCAGTGCGCGCTCTATGGCCTGCTGTCGGGTGAGGCCGGTGAGCGGGAAGGTATAAGAGAGGTGCGTCTGCAGGAAGTGGTTGCTGCTGCGGTATTTCTTCCTGGGCGTCTTCTTCTCTTGTATGGTCTTCCACAGGTTGAGCGCATCGTCGTATTCCTGTTCTAGGCGTCGGCGTCTGTTCGACAGCGTGTCATCATATAAGGTCTGGGAGAAAAAGAGGTATTTCGTCCGGCTAGGGAACACCAGCATTTTCCCGTAGACCTGTTCATCCTGGTTCTTGGTCATGACTTGGGTCCATGCTTCTTTGTTGAAGGTCCTTAGATGGTGGGTGATGTCGCTGGTGTTGAGTTTCATCCTGGAGAGGTACTTCATCTTGTCTGCGACAAGAAGGTCGAGGTTCGGGGCGCCGGTAGCGCCCGCATCGAAAACCAGGACGCTCCCGGTTCGTAGTCCTGGTTTGATCTGCTGGTAGGTGATTTTGAAATGGGTTTGATCGTTGATGTTGCCGGGTTGTATGCTGAGTCCAACCGGGAGCTGTGAATGTTGGTCCTGTGCCAGGCCGATGGTGACCTGCGGCCGATCCGGCCGATGGTCACGGCTGTATCCGTACTTGATGTACTCCGAAGGTTTAGCTTCGAAGTAAACTGTGGTCCAATCCATGAACACCATGTCCAGTCCGACATCGTATTCTTCTGTGAGGACCTGGAGGAGATGCCTGAGGATCTGATGTTTGTGTTCTCCAAGTATCGCCAGGGCTCGGTAGAGGGCATCATCTTCAAAGGAGGCGAGGTGAAGGTAGTCTAGAAGCAAAGGGTTGCTGGTCATCCACTGATGGCATCGGCTGACCGAAAGGTCCTCGGTCATCTTGTAGGAGACAAGACCTGTGACGAGTCCGCTGAGTCGATGGCCGCAGTGTTTGAGGCCATCGAGGAGTGGTGGGAGGTGGAGGTCTTCAAAAATGGTAGTGACGGTCTGAAGTGTTCCTATCGGAAAGGTCTTATTTTGATTTGGCTTTATGTGGTCTGGTGTCTTCA
>CAYGVY010000220.1:0-2797 GCA_964353435.1 uncultured Thermoplasmatales archaeon
AAAGAGAACGTATGAAATTGTAGATTTATTCATTTTCATTGATTAGCACAAAACATGAGTTAAAACCGTGTTAATGCTTCTCCAATAACGTGATATAAAATTCCAGGGAAAAGTTAAATTGTCAAGTCAGTCCAAACATTGGTGAACCCTTCGTATAAATCAAATGGTTTATATTGGATTAACCACGCAATGATTTCTTCTCGATTTTTAATTTGATACCCTTTATCTTCACCGAATCGCTGAACCTCAATAATTTCATGTTTCACTAGTTTTTTAAGATGATATGAAAGCGTAGAGGGGGAAACAGAAACATTTTCGAGGATATCTTTATGCTGAACTATGTCGTTTTTTAGAAGAAAAACAACGATGTGAAGGAGGGTTTTTTGTCTCAGGATTGTGAGGTATCGTTTATCTTGAACACCGATTGTCCCCTTAATGTAAAATCGTAGATATCCAGTTGACTTGTCTGCGGTGATAATATCATGTTTTTCGAGGTAATGGACATGATATTCAACATGCGAGATTCGCATCTGGAGAAGATCCGCGATTTTACTGAGATGCAATCCAGGGTTTTTTGAGATAGTATCATAGATTTTTCGCCGTGTTTCCAGATCGAGAATATCCTCCATAACGATCTCACTATTTAGTTAAAACTGCTATGAAAAGAAATACAAGGATTAAAAGGTCGAATAATTCAAGCACGAGTAAAGTGATATTATTCTGAATCTGTGTAGTGAATAAATTGAAGCTGAGAAGGAGGTTTTTTATGAAAAAAAGGAGAAGCACGATGTTGACGAAAAAGATTTTTTTATTCTTTGATTTGCGGTAGCTGTTGAGTGAAATAATGAACAGACCAAGGGAAAAAATCGTAGCAAATCCAACGATAATAATATTTACTATAGACAAATTGTCCATGGAATCACCTCATTTTTTCTCTGAATGAAGAAGATAGTGAAATATAAAGGTGTTTGTTACTGCTATAATTTTTTTCTTAAGAAGATTATTCCGCAGAAGACAACCACTGAGATAACACAGGTAAGCACATAGATAGCGGAGAGATATTCGGTTTGCAGAACGGAAGAGACAACGTCTTCAAGGAGGTTGATGACACCAATTTTCGGGTCATGTATTATGCTTTCTCCTCGAGGATAAGAAAATATTACTTGAGTTTGTGTATAGATGTCTTGGTTATCTCCAGTAAATGTTTGTTCTGTTTCTGAAATAACTGTCACATTCACGGGATACGATATATTATCAACGGTTGCAACGTTTGCCCAGGAGAAAAAACCACTATGGTTGGCAGAAGAGATGTTCAGTCCACTTTCTTGGGTCGCTGTGCTCTGTTCTTCATCATACGTGTTCTGTTCCGGAGTTATGGTAAAGGGTGTCTCTACTCGTGTAATAAGAGCAAGTTGACTTGTTTGATTCACGAAAGGGTAGTCGATTATGTTGAAATCGATTTTTATTTCTTTGGGGGTGATGATGCTGTTTAAAAATGAGGTTTTTTCGCTTACAAGGTAGATGATGATAGTGAAGAGATTATCAGGGGTATGTGTTTCAATAATAGTGATGGTTTTACCATCTGGTGTCGTGTTGTTTGTATAAGTGATGTTTGTGAACGTGACATTTGACATCAGAAGTGTACTCGCGATAACGTCGTTGTAATCATATTTTCCATTCGCATTAATATCGTTGTATTCAACGAGTTGTTCGATAATAAGACTGAAATGGTGTTGACTAGGAGTTGTATTAAGAGTAGGAAGAAATGAAAGCTGGAGTGTTGGTGCGTTATCGATGTTAAAAAAGATTTCAAAGGTTTCTTCTGTGGTATTATTTCCACTTTGTGAACGTATTCGTGTACAGTTACCTGCACCATCGATGTTCGTATCCCGTCTCTGATATCGATATCGGTGTTGATCTCCCGCTCCGGTGGTATTATTTTTATTGCTGTATCCTGGTTGACCTGGACTGCTTTTGTTTTGACCTCCGGTTTGTTGTCCTCCCTGGTTTCCCGTTGGATTGTTGGTATTTGTGGATCCTTGTTGTTGGTTCTCTGGTGGAGATCCTTTGCCAGTCATGTTCTGATTACCATTTCCTCCCCCAGCGAAAACCAATGGGGCTAAATAGGTAAGAATAAGGGAGAATATGAGAAGAAAAACAACACTGGTTCTTTTTTGTGTTTTCATAGGCCTTTCACCAATAATACTGTCTTGTTTTCTATTCTTATATAGGTTTTTGGAAGTTTTTCGAATTTTGAATAGGTTATCGATTAGGATATTTTCAATGATTTCGGTTTATTGTAACTGCATTTACAATTTGGAAAATTAGGAAGATTTATTTCTTTTTAATTAAAATCGGAGGGGGATAATGTTCCCCACAGAGAGTTCTTTTTTTATGGTTGTCCGTGACCGCCGCCGCCGTGTCCGTAACGCCAGCGCCATTCATGTTGCAATGCCCATACCGGCTGACCAGGTTCACGGTAGACTTCACCGTTGATAGTAAAGACGCTCATCCAGTTGTCTGATTGATAGTGTCCTTCGACGGTGACTGTTGTGCTAACAAGACCAAGAAGCTCGTCAATGATCAGTTCAAGTTGCCCATCGTTGTCATAGTCGGCGGAGGATAGAGCTGAGGTGATATACCAAGTGGGGCCGAAATGCAGCTCGACTACATCAATGTAGAAGTTTGTTCCATCATAGGTCATAACGCCAGTGAGCTCTGTGAGGGTACATCCGCTTTGGCACATCCCGAGCATATCACGGATATGGTTTCTAATTTGCTGCATAAGCCCATTTCC
>CAYGVY010000221.1:0-2781 GCA_964353435.1 uncultured Thermoplasmatales archaeon
TGAACTGAATAAAGAAAATTAGCACCTCATAGGATGGTTTTTCATTCCCATGATGGGCACCCATGAAAAGAACACCAGGTTCATTCTCTTCTTGAATCACATTATCCGAGAGCTTCACCATCCATAAATCTCTCCCTTCGTATGTTTTGCCAATGGAGGTGACTGACATGATATCAGAATGATTTGTTGCAAGACCCTGCAGGAGAGCGGTCATTTCATTATAGGTGTGATACAGACCTGGTGGGGTACTAATGGGAAAATGGTTCTGTATGTCTCTCAGGTGTTGTTCACGAACAGTTTTGAGTGCGAGATCATTTTTTGGTGCTATCCACAAGGATGCTGTGCTCAGTGATGGAGCCACAAGCATACCTACAAGTAGGATACTGAGAGCAATCGTGCGTTTTCTCATAAATCATCTCCCACTAAAGAGAACGTATCTCTTTATTATTCTTTCTATGCGATAAAGATTGCGCTAAGGAAAAAAAAACAGGCAGGTTAAACGAGTGTTGCTTCTTTTCGTCCTATGAGAAAGACGGCAAGGTAGGTTGGAACCTCCTGCTCGCCTTCGCTCAGGTGGAAACTCTGATCATTCATGTCAAACGATACCGGTCGATGTACTACGATACGCACAGGGTCATCAGGTAACACAACCGCGTCTCTCAGTGGGTCAAATTCTTTCAAATCATCAACGGTGATTTTTACGACTTTTAACCCGGTCTTCCCATGTAGCGAAGATGGCAATCGAATAAGTCGTTTCACATCACAGGTGACCGGCTCATCAGTTTCCCCTGCACTTAGTGATACCGCGGTTTTTCGGAGAGCGCTATTTAAGAAGAACTTACGAATGGTCTTGGACTGATCAAGCAACCCGTTTTTTATCCGATTCACCCGCTCTTCAGATAGCTCCTGCACCAGTCGCTCTGCATCGCGCTGACTCACTCCATACTCCTGCAATTTTTTCTCTGGATCATCGCTTTTTTTGATTTCATCAACAAGCTCAATGATCCCCCGACTAATCCTCCCCTTCCACCCATCCTGGTCAGGAGTCGGCATCTTCAAGCTTTTTCCACTGGCAAATGAGTAGCTTCCGTAGCTTTTTCTGCCGGTGACTTGTTCATGGAAGATAATGGAATCCTGCAGATCACGCCCCGTGATATAATCAACGATCTCCCGTCGTTCATTGCTATCCAGGTCGAGAACCACCGTATCCTTGACATGACAATGATATCCTCGCCCCCCGCTGAAATACAGTTCTATATTTTTTTCTTTGAACCCAAAATCACCAAGTAAAAACTCCTCAATCAATTTGATAAATTCTTTTTTCACTTCAACAAGTGACTCGACGTATCCCATTTTTTCTGCGTTGGGCAGATGATCAGAATCCAAATCGAAGATAAGTTCAGCACCCATCCAGGTTTTCTCCGCCATCTTTGCTGCATCTGGGTGCTGGTAATACGCAGATGAATAGTAGGTATGCTGTGGAACCCGTTCCGCGAGGAAATTCCAGACCATTTCTCGTTTCTCAAAACCCAGGTGTCGCACCATGCCTTTTCCGCCAAAGAACAGAAACGCAAATTCCCTGCGTCCAAAACGATCCGGGAGTCCTATTTTATTTGATGCGTAATACGTTTGAAACGAGTTTTTCAGGAATTCTAATGATCTTTGAACTGAAGGATTGTCTCCCATGGTGAACAATCAAAATATCATACCGGCGTATAATCTTTATCCACCCGGGGAGATAAAGTTTTATTAACGGTAGACATTACCCTGTGGTATGGGTAGTATTATTGAGGATGAACTATTCTCATCATCCGTGATCAAAGACCTTCATACGCTTGATTTTGATTACGTTCCCGCGGAGTTGCCTCACAGAACCGAACAGCTCAAAAAACTTGCTCAGATGTTCAAACCACTCCTTACCAATATCGCACAGAATGCATTCGTCAGAGGACCAGTTGGAACAGGGAAAACCGCATTGACGAAGCATTTCTGTCAGTCGCTTGTTCAGATCGCACGGAAACAAGGAACGATGATCGAATATATCCATATCAACTGTCGGAAACGGTCCACGGATGCGATGGTTCTTCTTGGTGTTCTGACGCATTTTGATTCACGGTTCCCTGACCGGGGGTTCTCGGTGCAGGAAATGTTGCAGGTTCTTCGTACGCACCTGCAACGAAAAGAAGCACAGCTCCTTCTTGTACTTGATGAGGCAGATGCGCTGTTGAAAAAAAGCGGGCCAAATCTTATTTATGATCTCACCCGGTTCAACGATGAAACCATGAAAACAAGCAATCCCGTATCTGTTATCATGATTTCGCAGAAGGATGTGTTCTCCGAGCTGGACGCCGCAGCACTCAGCACGTTTAAACGGAGTAACGCGGTCGTCTTGGAGAAATATACCCGTGATGAGCTTTGTGATATCGTACGGCAGCGTGTGGGTCTTGCGTTTCACGCAAACACGGTCCTTGGTGAGAGTGTTGATCTCATCGCTGATATCGCCAGCGAGTTTGGTGATGCACGGTTTTCTATTGAACTGCTATGGAAAGCAGGGATGTACGCTGATGAGAAACATGCAAAGCAGGTGGTGCCTGAGCATGTGCGTGCCGCCAAAGCAGAAACCTATTCGGTGGTCACTGAAACGAAGTTGAAGAATCTGGGAAAACATCAATTACTTACGTTACTATCGGTTGCAAAACGACTGCAGAAGGATGGTACTGCGTACGCGAACACTGGTGAAGTAGAGAAAACCTATGCGATTACCTGTGAGGAATATAATGA
>CAYGVY010000222.1:0-2773 GCA_964353435.1 uncultured Thermoplasmatales archaeon
ATACCCATTGATTTTCTCCTGAGTTTCCTCCCGTGAGCAATTTTTAACTAATTAAATATATATAAAAGGTTATTATCAAAAGGTTTATAAATAAGAATAGTATAGGGTTATAAAAATATACCCGAAAGGATATTGGAAACGGGGGACGAAAAGATATTTCAAAATAAAAATTTAGTAAACGTATTATGAATTGGAGGACAAAAAATTATGAAGAATAAAAGAATTTTTGAAATCGGAACGCTATTGATTACCATCGCAGCCATGATGATTGCAGCATCAACAATAACCACCGCATCAGATTGGCCCATGTACAGAAATAACGCGGGAAACATCGGATATACCGCGGAAACCATCAACCTACCATTAACAGAGCAATGGCATTCAAGTGCTCCAGACGTGGAAGAAAACGGCGTGGTGGTGGCCAACGGAATCGCCTATATGTCAACCGAGAATGGATACCTCTATGCATTCAATGTTGCCACAGGAGCAATCGTTACAGGCTATCCAAAAACAACTACAGGATCTTATGGCACACCCGCAGTTGACCAAGGAAACGATCAGGTCTATGTTCTCGCAGGCTCCACCTTATACGCATTCCACCTCGATGGAACAACTGCTTGGACAAAAAGCGTCGGTAGTACCGGAGACAACTATAACGAAGGACCAATAATCGATGACGGGTACGTCTACATCAAAGCAGGTAACCTTCTGCAAAAATACAATGCGACGGGGGACGTACAATGGACAACAGCAACAACAGGCATGGACACGCAACCATCAATTATGGGAGATTACGTTTATACACAATCGGGACAAATACGAAAGTACAACAAGACCACGGGAGCAGAAATCACCACGGGTGGATTTCCGATTTCTACATCCTACAGCGTGTCTGCACTTACCACAGTTGACGGAAAAATCTTCTATAAAGCAGGATCCTTATTAGTATATGATGCAAATAATGGGAATTTGCTCTGGTCACAACCCTGCGGTGGTGATTCTACCTATTCCGATTCTCCAGCAGTAGCAAACGGTGTCGTGTACATCTATGGCTGGGATGGGAAAATGTACGCATTTGATGAAAACACCGGGGCAACCATGACAGGATTCCCCTCAGTAGCCCTTAACAATCCTTCAGATAGGAATTGGAATTCCCCTGCAATCGCTGGTGATAAAATATTCGTCGGCGCAGGAACCACACAAAAACTGAAGGTGTTAGGTGCTGCAGGTTCAGCAAACGCAGGGCAAGTCTTAGAAGAACATCTCTGCTTCTCACTGGATACCCAAGGATTTGATCTCTGTTCTCCAGTCATCTCCGATGGTGTCGTTTTTGCTATGCTTGACGGAGGCGGACTCTATGCCTTCTTCGGTTCTGGAGTAAATTGGGAAGGCGGAGCAATCGTCATTAACAACGGTGAGAACTGCACTGGCTCTCGCGATGTCACCCTCTCCTTAGATAATGGTTCAACACCCAATGTCGTCCAAATGCGCATCTCCGAAGACCCGTTCTTTACCGGTGTGTCCTGGGAACCGTTCATGACCACAAAAGCATGGACTCTTTCTGCGGGATTGGGAATGAAAACCGTCTATGCACAATTCAAGGACATTAACGGAGTACTCTCAAACGTCTTCAACGACCAAATCGATTACTCTGAGAACTGCGGTGGCGTCACCGATAATACCCCACCGGTCGCAACAAAGACCATCGGCGATCCCCAATATGATGACGGCCTTTGGGTGAACATGTCCACTGACATTACGATTACCGCGACTGACCCTGGCGAGGATGCCACTGGTGTCAAGGAAATCCACTATAAGATAAATGGTATTGAGACTATTATCCAGGATGATGAAGTCACGTTTAACTTCCAAGAAGAATGCAGTCATACTCTTGAGTTCTGGGCGGTGGACAACGCTGGCAACGAAGGGAACCACACCACGCAAACCCATAACGTTGATGACTCCGGTCCCATGCAAACCATCCAGTTCGGAACACCGCAAGATGAGTTCTTCGTCTATCACGATGGGCAATGGTTCAAGGGCATCGGACCAATGACCCCGATCTGGATCAATTCCACTGACGTCGGCTGTGGCGGTGTCGGTTCTGATTACCTTAACTATAATGTGTATATCGGAGAGCAGTATGGTGTATGGTTCTTACACGGATCCTACACCGTCCATGATAATCAAGCAGGGGACATGAACACTGAGGAAGGGAAAATCTCTGTCCTGCTGTACATGGATGAAAGCTGCTGGCATGAGATCCATTACTGGTGCTATGACCTGCTCGGTAACCGGGAACCTGAAGGCGCAGGATCCTTCTTAAACTCTGATTTCCTAGTTGATGCAACCGCACCAACCACGCAGATTGTGTTTGGTACGCCCTATATGCTACTAAATGATGATGACTACATCTCCTGTGGGACGCCAATCACGATTTATGCGAACGATACTGGATGTCGACCAGGTGGTGCAGGCGTTGCAACACTCGTCTGGTCAGTTGATAAAAAAATGTATGATGACGTCTGGCAACAAGTTCAAAGTGGTATTGTTTTCGATAATGATGCAAACGATCTTGATCAAACCGTCGGGAAAATCAAATTTAGTTTATACATAGGAGAAAGCTGCGAACACCATATCTACGCACAAGCAACTGATTACTTCGGGAACGTCGGCCCACAATTGAAAAAATACGTAAAAGTTGATTGCACACCACCCATCACCATAAAAGAAATCGGCATGCCACAATACTACAACGCAGCAGAAGACATCA
>CAYGVY010000223.1:0-2756 GCA_964353435.1 uncultured Thermoplasmatales archaeon
ATACTCACGGTGAGAAAAGATGAATAACTTGTTTGTGAAGGCGTTGAAAAACGGGTTTGACATGACCAACGATGATGCGACCGCGCTCGCCCAAACCGTTCAGAAGGTGTTCAAGAGATCGAAAGAAGTCGAGGACATGTCTCTTCATAAAGACGTCCGCTCGATATTCAATGATTTACATCAGAAAAACTTGCTCTACCTCCGACGAGAAGAATTGAATGAGAAAGGGAAATTCATTCGAAAGTATTACTGGTCATTTAATAATGATGGGATTCGTACTGAGGCATATCGGAAACCTATCAAAGAGTCTCCCTACGAAATCTATAAGAAGATACCTGAAAACGCCTGGCTCATCCATTCATCTAACACATAGTGTAATTCTCTAGAACTTGTTTTTCTTTTTTTTTATTATTTATTTCTATTGATATCCACCGATTTTCAGGCTTGGGTCACCAAGGAGGAAATGGGTTTCAAGGTCTTTTGCATCGTATCGATTCGTATCTACAGGGAAATTATTTATATAGCCAGTAACGTCTTGGTAATAGGTTTGTCCAAGAATCGTGATGTTTTGTTGATTGTATAATCGGAAGAATTCAAGTTCTAACCAACCGTCATAGTATTCGGTACAATCTGGGATTCCATCATGGTCCCCATCTCCAATTTGATCACAACCGTACCCGCAGCTTCCTATGGACGCGATTGCCCCCCCGCGTTCTTTGACAAACAACCAGCTCCAGCATTCTGGAACCCAGTTATATAACCAGAACGAACCGAAATCATTTGGTTCGGTGGAGAAATAATGAAATTTTTCCTTCAGGAATCCTCTGATGATATTGATTGGTGTGACATCAATTTCGCTGTTATGACAGCCACCAACTAAAAGGATTGGATACATATCTTTATTGGATAGTTTTCCCATGTCTGAGTTGCTGAATTCTCCAGTCCAGTTGGAATAATCACCGTTGTTATGGGTTGCCCACATATTCGGGCTTCCATGTCCTGCAAAGAACAGAAATCCACATCCCTCGCTAATTTCATTATGTATGTTTTTCGTGATCAGGGTCCCAAGAGACGTCCAGAGTTTCACTGGGGTGAATTGAGGCATAATCTCAAGTGCTTTCCCCGTGACAGTTTCCCCTTCAGTGTAATTGGTTCCGCCTTCTTCGCTTTTATCATAGGTATCACCACCAAGGACAACCATTCTGTTAAACCAGCCTTTTCCTGCAGTTGTGTTCTCATAGGTGATGATTTTTTCAACCATGGTTTTTACTTCAGATTTAAACATGCAGGCCAGTCTGCCGACATAGACATCTGGTGCTAGGTCAACCTTATCTTCTGGTGGCTGGGGGTAAGGCCATTCTGCATAGATGCCGTCGTTATCAGTATCCCAGCTGCAGAAACTTCCGTTTGCATTATAAAGATCCGCGTAATAGAGGTCGGAGGCAAATCTAAGTTCTTCATAAGCCGATCCTTTATCTGTCTCTAAATAACTATATCGAACCGGTACTTGGCCGTAGTTTCCCACGAGCATGATGTAAGTGATGTTCCAAGTTTCTTTCGCGTTTTTAATAAAGTATTTTATTTTTTCTTGGATATCTCGGCCTTCTACAGGGAAATATGTTCCATCTTTGATGTCGTTGATTGTGACGAGTTTTGTTTGGATCCTATGGCTATTTTTATGAGCGACAAGAGGCTGTAGTAACGGGACGTATTTATCATAACAAATGATGATCAAATCATAGGCATCGCTGAGTGGTGAAAAAGGATGGAGTGGTTGCTCGTAGGTAATGTCGATGGTGATGGTATCAAGAGATTGTATGCGGTCTACTACAGGGTTATATCGCACCGGGTTAACCTGAATTATAAGAAATGTCTTTAAAATGTTATCTTTGTTGAGACCACCGGTGAGTCGATACGAGTACCAGTTGTCAGGGAAAAACTGGTTTTTCGTGTATATCTCAGCGTTTTCAATTGGTTGCGTGATTTTGTTTTGCGTTGGGATTGGTACTGGTTTTATAGCTGGTGCGATCTTTTTTACGAGTTGAATCTCATGTGTACCGGTTATGGTACATCGGACGTTATTAACAAGTGTACCGAACGGTAATTCAAGAGTTTTCATGACGACAGGTAAAATCGGTTCACCTGGGATATTTCGGTAATTCGAGATTTCATTTATCTGCAAGGTGACAAAATCGTTGTTGTCTTTTACAGACGGCTGTGAAAACTGATAAGAAACGGTCTTTATTTGAAGCAAAGTCTCAGTAGGTTTTTTTGTTTGTATGCTTCCTGCTTGGATACTCCCCACAATCATTAGCAGTGTCGTGAGTATACTTGCAACAATGATAAATTCTCTTTTCTTCATAATTGTATCCCCTTAATACAGTATCTAACTCCGTAAGGTTATAAAAAACTTTTGATGCCCGGTTGGTCCGTTTTTATCCATAAAGTTAAATACCTAATCTATAATACGCCACTCCTGCGGTTCCGAGGAAACGAAGAACCGAAGATATAAAAAAGGAAGTATATAATAATGGAAAAAAGAGATAGATCCGATCGTGGTAATCGGGATTATGGCGCACCTCGTGAAATGCACGATGTTACTTGTGCAGATTGCGGTAAGGAAACCCAAGTTCCGTTCGCACCCGATGGTAACAGACCCGTCTACTGTAGGGACTGTTATCAGAAGCATCGGCCAAAGAGATTCTAAGTAGATATATATCTATAATCGTTCGAACGTGGTTTTTTCTTTTTCTTTT
>CAYGVY010000224.1:0-1683 GCA_964353435.1 uncultured Thermoplasmatales archaeon
GTGAATATTCAGCCCCAGATGATCGGGCATTACCTCGGGGAATTCGCGTTAACCCGCAAGAAAGTAAAACACACAGGACCTGGTGTTGGAGCCACCAGAGGTTCCAAATTCATGCCATTGAAGTGATGAACCATGCCGAAATATTCAGCTGAGAAAGACCTAGAAAAAAGCGCACGAGCCTATGGATATGAGCTGCACTGTTCTCAGAAAGATTCCATGAACATTGCACATGCGTTACGAGGAATGTCTGTTGAAGCTGCAAAGAAGTACCTCGAAGAAGTCATCGCTATGAAACGGGCACTTCCTGCGATATACCATAAGAAGAAACGACTGCATCAAAAAGGCATCGGCCCAGGGAGTTTCCCAGAGAAAGCAGCACGGTACATGTTAAAGATACTTAAGAACGCCGAGAACAACGCAGAATACAAAGGCTTTGACGTTGACAACATGAAAATTACACATATCTCCGCATATCAAGGCAGAATCATCAAAGGAATCATGCCACGAGCGCATGGCAGAGCGACCGATAAGAATGAAACTACGACCGATGTCGAAATTATTCTTGAAGAGGTAGAATAATGGCAAATGAACGCAAGTTTATTAGAGAGAACGCCAAGCGATCATTGATCAAGAAGTTCCTAGTCAAAGAAATCGAAGGCGCAGGTTTTGGCGGCATGAGCATCCAACGGACCCCGATTGGAACCAGAGTCAACATCCTTGTCGAACGACCCGGTATGGTAATTGGGAAGAGTGGTGCAAAAATAAAGGAACTTACAGATTCGATTCGTACCAAGTTTAATGTTGATAACCCGCAAATTGAAATACAAGAAGCAGGGTCAAGTGCATCCTTAAACGCTCAAATCATGGCAGAGAAACTGGCTGAAGCACTAGAGCGAGGATGGCATTTCAGACGAGCAGGACACTCTACGGTACGACGGATAATGCAATCAGGTGCAAAAGGCTGCCAAGTGATTCTCGCAGGAAAACTCACCGGAGAACGACACCGAACAGAGAAATTCACTGAAGGGCATGTGAAATATTGTGGTGAAACCGCAAAAGAAGTCATGGATATCGGCCTTGCAACAGCGAAACTCAAACCCGGAGTTCTTGGAGTGAAAGTAAGAATCATGAGACCAGATGCGAAACTGCCCGATGAAATTACGTATAAACTTGCAGCAAAAGAGGAAGTAAAACCAGAAATAAAAATCGAAGCAAAACCACCAGAGCCGAAACTGGAGAAAAAAACTGATATTAAACTCATTACAAAGATCCAAGGAATTGGCCCATCCGTCTTGAAAAAACTGGAGAAAGCAAAGATCACCTCACTTGAAGAATTATACACCATGAACCTTGATGATCTCATTGCAATCGATGGCATCGGCAAAAAAACCGCTGAATTGATAGTGAAAAACATTAGAAAATTACTAGAAGAGGGTACCGAAAATGGTTCTTAAGGCTAAAGAAATCAGACAGATGAATCCTGAAGAAAGGGGCGAGAAACTTAAAGAGTTGAAAGAAGAACTTATGCATGAACGCGGAGTATCAGCAATGGGAGGATCGTCACCATCTCCTGGAAAAATCAGGCAGATACGACAAACCATTGCAAGAATTCTAACAATTATGAAGGAAGAAGGAGAACATAAATGAGAGATATATGTCCAACGTGTGGCCTCCCAAAAGAAA
>CAYGVY010000224.1:1693-2753 GCA_964353435.1 uncultured Thermoplasmatales archaeon
AATCTGTGTCTGTGAAGAAATAGCACGAGAACAGCAAAGCATCACTATAGCTGTTGACAAGCGACGATATGGAAAGACGATGACTGTCGTTGACGGTCTGAACCCCCATGATCTCGACATGAATACGCTGGTCAGCAATCTCAAATCAATCTGCGCCTGCGGTGGAACCATCAAGGAAGGCAGAATCGAATTACAGGGAGATCACCGAGCAAAAGTAAAGGACGCATTGGAGAAACTCGGATTCACTGTTGACGTGATCTAAACCAACTATCTGACGCCTATAGTGCGTCACGGACGGAACCTATGGAACACGAGCCGATCACCAGTGATGAACTCATTGGCAGAATGGTCACCATCATCGAATGCACCGATCCTTCCTGGATGAATCTATCAGGACTCATCATCGATGAGACAAAACACACGTTCCTCATCGAAACCGACAAGAAACAAAAACGAATCGCAAAGCAAACAGCAACGTTTGCATTTGAATATCATGGTAAAAAAACCATCGTGAAAGGAACACGATTGGTCTATCGACCTGAAGAAAGAATAAAAAAAACAAGGTGAAGACATTGGCAGAAAAAAAGGAAGCACGAAACATAGGGTTGAATGTCAAACCACCCAGCGATAGCTGTAACGATCAGGATTGCCCATTTCATGGGACGTTACCTGTAAGAGGACAAGTAATCATGGGAACGGTAGTGTCAACTAAAAGGCAAAATACGGTCTCTGTCGAACGAGAATTCATGCACTATGTGAAGAAATACGAGCGATACGAAAAACGGACATCAACCTATCATGCTCACTATCCCCCCTGTATGAATCTCACGGTGGGCGATACAGTCCGGATCGCGGAATGTCGACCATTAAGTAAAACCGTGTCATTTGTGATCGTTGAAAAAGTGTAAATTTGGTGAAAGAACATGAAAGGAATAGCTGGTAGAATGATGCGAGGGTTGCCGGTAGGCGCCCGTTTAACTTGCATTGATAACACTGGTGCAAAAGTTGTACAAATCATCATGACAGTGAAGATTAAAGGTGTTCATCGTCGAACCCCAAC
>CAYGVY010000225.1:0-2751 GCA_964353435.1 uncultured Thermoplasmatales archaeon
ATCGATTCGTTCATTTTCTTCTTTTTGGCACTCTTCACCAAATATCTTTCCAATATTTCTTCTAAATTCATCTGCATGCTTCTGACGAATAATAGATTGACCTTCCAAAGAAGTAATATATTCAAAGAGATCTTCTTTACTAAGGGCATGTTTGTTTCTCAGTTCGTTGAACTCGACAACACCCATTGGCCCCAGCGCATCCATAAATTGATCTCGTAGTTTCTTTTCGATCTCTGTTTTTGGGGAAAAGAGGACTTTAATTGGTTCAATCTCATGCACTGGGATGAGTGGAACCGTGAAATAGAACGTGCTGCCACAACCAGGCTTGCTTTCGACCCATATTTTTCCTTTTTGTGCCTCAACGATCCCCCGACAAATCGTTAGTCCCAATCCCGTGCCCCCAAATTTTCGACTCAGAGCTCCCTCCACTTGATAGAACGGCTCAAAGACACGGATTTGATCCTCAGAGTTCAATCCAACTCCTTTATCTTTCACACTGAATCGTACATAGTCCTTTTTTATCTCCGTATGGATTTCAATGCTGCTGTCTGATGGAGAGAATTTGATGGCGTTATGGACAAGATTTCGTAGGACTTGGCTGATCCGATCTGGGTCTACTTCGATATTTGGGAGCTCCCCGGTAGTGACCACGAGTTTTATGTTTTTCTCCTTGGCAAATCCTTCCATGAACTGTACCGTCTCATTGACTGTTTCATGAAGGTCTGTTTTTCTAAACGCGAATTTCAATCGTGCAGCTTCAATACGAGAGATCTCAAGGAAATCTTCGATGATTTTGTTGAGTCGCTCCGTGTTTCGGAGAATCACATCAAGGCTTTCTTTTTGTTTTTCATTAATTTTCCCAAAATACTCTTGCTGCAGCATCTGTAACTGTGCCTTTAGGGGCGTGATTGGTGTACGGAGCTCATGAGAGGTGATGCTGAGGAACTCTGTTTTTGCATTGTCAAGTTGCTGACGTTCCTCGTCCATCTTGCTTAACGCAAGTGCGCTGCGATTGAACGCGTCGCTGAGTTGTTTAAGCTCGTCATTTGTTTTAATGTTCGTTCTGACCGTAAAATTTCCTTTTTCCAGTTCCTGTGTTGCTTCATGCAGCTCCTGAATTGGTTTGGTAAATGAACGGGATATTATGAGTCCTAAGAGCGTGGTATTGACCGCGATTAGAATAATAATTATGAGAGCAGTGCCATTCAAGAGCATCTGCTGTTGCATAAAAATCTCAGGGTTCTGTGAAAGAAACGAACTCGCAATCAAATAGAAATACCAGATACCTATTGCAGGAGCAACCAGTCCCACAAGAAGAAATATAAGCGTTAGTTTTGCGTTGATCCGACCAAAGAAAAACTTCTTCAGATCAAACGGCTGCTTCAAGGTTCTCTCAATCCTCCCTTCAACACTGCGGAGAACCTCTGAAGAATAATCGTTCTGGACTGTTGCGTACACTCTTTCAATCTATCATTCCTATCAACTACTACATTTTCATCTGTCATGAATTTTTATCCATAGCTGCCTCTATGAGATTTTTTGGATTTGGATATTTTTATTATGTTTGGTTCAGCATCTGTTGACGCAACTCGATCATATGGAAGTTGACGCCCATCTCCTGGATTTTTAATAAGTATTTTTTCTCAAGTGAGTTCTTGAATTGTTGGATGAATTCCTTTCTCACTTTTTCCTCTAAGGACTCCATGGTTGTTTCAAGCAGTTGCTGAATTGCTCGGCGAGCATCGGTCTCGTTGATCGAATCGATGTTGTCCGTAAGCGTGATATGGTAGAGTTCGCCTTGGCCGGTTGCCGAGTCTACTTTCACGTATTTGAGGAATTCATACGTGCTATCTATTTTTCGAAGAAGCGAATTCACCGTGAAAATTGCATTATTCTCCGTGCTTGTTTTCCCCAGGATATCAATCAATGCTTTGATTACTTGTTTGAAAATCGCGCTATACCCTAAACCATGTGCATTAATGGTAACGCCTATCTCTTTCAGTTTTACAAGATATTCCAATGTAAGATTTGCTTTCAGATCATCTGCAACAGAGTTCCTCCCAAGGTCGGTGAGTGCTGTATCGGTATCATAGAGAATTGATCCGATTGCTTTTCCAAGTTCTAGCGGGTCAACGTTGTTGATTTCCGGCTGTACAGTCACCTCTTCAGAACCGAGGTTATACCTGATATCATTGACAGAAACATATTCAAGAAACGTATATTGTTGTCTCAGTGCTTCAACACGTTTTGCGGTTAATCCTATCGCAAATGTTTTAGAGGTTTGTTTCTCCAATGCCTCCATAAGGGCTTTTAAAAACCGTCTCATCACGTCAGATTTCTCGATATGCAGCAGAGGGATTGATTTTTTTTCCACGATATAGGTTGATTGCATCAAGGTTAAATCAACATCCATAGTTTTGACCAGTATCGTATCATAGTCTATGCCTATTTTTTCTTGTGTTTCTCTGATGAAGAAATACCCTGCGTTTTTCCCCATGGTTTTCATTATTATTTTTTCAATTTCTTTCAACGCCATTCCAACTTCTTTGGGCTGAATGGTGTTCAGCGAGTCACGTACTACTACATTACTTTCCAGTTCCAAGGAACGCGTATTTTTTATTTCTATGTCTTGTAAAAAAGGATAGGTCGGCTGGAGCTTTTTTATAAGATTTCGTATAGTTACTGCTGCGTATTCTTCTGATGTTTTTCTGCCGATAATTCCAATTATTGACTGTAAAAATTGCCGAGTGA
>CAYGVY010000226.1:0-2736 GCA_964353435.1 uncultured Thermoplasmatales archaeon
CCCCTGATCATCATACGGGTCTCCTCCGACAACCACCATCTTCTTGAACCATGACAGGTCCGCTGGTTTTTTTTCATAGGCGATGATCTTGTTCACTATGAGATTCACTTCAACGATGTTCCTGCAGGGTAGTCTCCCAAGGTAGATATCGGGATAAAAGTCTATCTGATCAGTTGGATAATTAGGAGGACCTAAAGAAAACGAGTTTGACCATCCACCATACACCCCATCCTTACAGGAGTCCCAAGTACAAAAACTTCCTTGGCCATCATAGATATCTGCATAATAAAGATCACTGATAAACCCGGGGTCGTATATGACA
Organism: uncultured Thermoplasmatales archaeon; assembly: GCA_964353435.1. Taxonomy (GTDB): domain Archaea; phylum Thermoplasmatota; class E2; order DHVEG-1; family DHVEG-1; genus SM1-50. The sequence goes on from CAYGVY010000226.1 coordinate 323, forward strand.
TCAGCATCCCAAAGGTTTGTGTATCGTACGGGCAGATACCAATCGCGTGTCCCTTTGTTAACATCGTCTCGCGGTTTCCCGACGAGGTGCGATTTCAAGCCACCAACGAGTAACACATAAGTCGTCCCCATGCGTTCCACTACATCTTTAATGAAATATTTGATTTGTTCAGGTCGATCATTTCCAGGGTAGTCACGGTAAATCTCCCCTAGTGTTTTAATCTGTGTACGAACACCAATATTATTTTTATGTTCTGCTAATCGCTGTAAGGGGAGGACAAACTGGAGAGGGCTAATGATAACAAGATCATTTGTCACCTGGCTGAGGAATGGAGAATGTGGTAGCGGTTCATAGCTAATGGTGATCTGGCATGAATCAAGATAGGTTATTGTATCTGTCCCTGGGCTGTAGCGTACAGGAAACACTCGCACCGTAAAGAATGTCACATGTTTGCTTTCCTCGTTTAACCCGCCACCCGTTGTATAAGTGAACCACTGCAACGGATAGAATTCCTTAGAATAATAAACTCCTGTATCGATTGAGACTTGTGTTGGTTCTTGAGAAGCTCCTTCAATGAAAGGATAGGGTGCTGGAGTTATTTTTTTCTGAAGCATCATTGTTTTTACTTCATCAAAATGAAGAGTGACGTTTCTGATAATTGATCCAAATGGTAATTGAAGGGTTGTGGTATACATCGGAATAACAGGTTTTCCTGGACGGTACAAACACGCCGCTGCACCTTGCATCCGTACGTTGAGAAATGATCCATCATCAACAAAAGAAGGTTCGGAGAATGAAAGGGACAAGGATTCAATCCGTGTATGTTCCTCGTATGTGAGGCTGACTGCCGCAACACTGCTCGATAACATCAGCCCTATGACAATGAACACAGAGACTTTCATAAATCCTTTTCCTCAAGGAAATGTAGTACCGTCCCTCCATATATAATTTCCTATCAACAAGTATAGCACAGGGGGGGTAACACGATTTGATAGATTTGTTAAGGAAGCGAATGCGGCCTGAACATATAAGTAATCAGTCCTGGGTATCTAAGGCCGATATCCCAACTGATAAGGAGAAGGAGGAGGAATGGGAAAAAATTAATCCTAAAAGTCTTCATATTTGTCCTAGGAAAGACAAATATTTTCCCACAATCCAATCCAGGTCCGCTTAAAATTTCTATCGTTTTACCCCCATTGATGCTATCACTTCATATTTTCCCTATGATTCCAGGAGCTACAATGAGAATAATAAAGGTTCCCTATAGAATTTTGGTCAAAAGTAGAAAACCTATTAATAAAAAAGTCATTTCGTTCAAAAATCAATAAAAAAAACAAAAAAAATGATTGTGTTCATCATGGCGGTTGATAATGAATCAACACACCGGAACCTACTCGTTTCACCTCAACAATCTTCAAAGGAATACTATCCTCTTCACTTTTTATCCCTTCGCCCTCTGCAATCGTCGGTGTATCCTTCCCTCCGATAATACAGGATCCGATGAAGATATAGAGATCGTCGACAACCTTGTTTTTCAGAAAATTCCAGATGACAGTGCCGCCGCCTTCTACTAGAAGCGTCCGAATACCTTTCCGATGGAGAAAATCCAGAACACATTTCACGTCAATGAACCCGTTTCTATCAATCTTGCATCCGACAACCTCGATATGTGACCCTTTGTATGTTTTCTCCTTTCCTTTCGCAGTAATAATCATTGTCTTTGTCGCATCATTTAACACCAGTGCATGAGCTGGCGTTCTTCCCTTACTATCAAGGACAACCCGTAACGGTTGTTTTGGATGTTTTACGTATTTTTCTTTTACCGTCAGTTTTGGATCATCGGTCAGGATCGTACCAACTCCAACCAGCACTGCATCACACTCGTTGCGAAGCCGATGCATCCGTTCGATGTCTTCATCACAGGAAATCCGCATCTGCTTTCGTGTCGGTGACGCTATTTTTCCGTCAGCAGACATCGCACAATTTATGATGACTTGTGGTCGTTTCATACCATCTCACTTTGGATAAAGCGGACAATTTTTCTTCTTCTCCGGGCAGATATGCTCTGTTTTACATGAAGGACCCGCGTTTTTAAAAATCATCGGAGCGACTTTCTTTACTTCCTGAAGCATTTTATTGGCAAGCAAGCGGATCTCCCATTGTGCATGAAGACAACAGCGAAGCTCGAAAAAATTCAGAAGGGAACGTGCATTCATCGTCACCATTATATTTGTACATGTACCATTCGGGAGTACATACCGGGCGTCCTCCGCTGGTATCTTCAGTTTTAGTAATTTATTGTAATAATCCCAGATGACCCCCATGGTTTCTTCATAAGCTTTCTTCATCTTCTTGTTCTTCCCGATTGAAGGTGGAATCACGTAGTTTGGCTCATTCAGATTCACATACCGCTG
>CAYGVY010000227.1:0-2724 GCA_964353435.1 uncultured Thermoplasmatales archaeon
AAAAAGAATCCAAATATATTTTAGAGGATGCTCATGTCCGAGTGAAAAACGAGGGAAATGGGTATTACAGTGCTGATTCGATAGAGGTTACGACAAAATTATGTTCGGCTGCGATTGATGCTGGTGTACGTATTTTTAACACGATTTCTGTTGAGGATGTGCTGCTTGATAAAAAGAAGATCAATGGGTTTGTGATCAACTGGAGCGCGGTGGAGATTGCAGGGTTGCATGTGGATCCCTTGTCGATTCGTGCGAAGTACTGTATTGATGCAACCGGACATGCGGCTGAGATTTGTCATATTGTGAGGCGGAAGGTCGGACCTCTGAACACGCCGAGCGGTGATCTGGAGAAAGAACGTTCGATGTGCGCGGAGATAGGAGAGCGAACAGTTGTGGAAAACACAAAAGAAGTGTATCCTGGTCTTTTTGTTGCTGGCATGGGTGCGAATGCGGTGTATGGTGCGCCGCGCATGGGTCCGATTTTTGGTGGAATGCTTCTTTCAGGGGAGAAAGCAGCGAATTTGATCTTGAAAAAACTTGAATAGTGTAAGAATCCGAAGAAGATTTGAGACTTTTTCTTTTGTATCTAACTGTAATTTCCTACTATCTAGAGTCTGTCCAGCTTTTATTATAAATATTTTATTGCAAAAGAATTAAAAAGATAAATGTATATTACTTCTTGCATCAAATATAATATCGTAAAGTCGGGAGGTAGAAAATGAGTCGAAGAAATTTTAGAGAAAGTGAAAGTGGGGATGTGTTAGGAATACCCATGTATCTGATCATCATTATGATTGTTGCAGTAGCAGTTATTGCAGCAGTCATTTTTATGATCCCAAAAGGAACACGAACAATGAATGCACAAGTAACCGGTAATGCTCTTCTCGCAGAAAGCCCGGGGAACGCTGGTGGTGGATCGTTTACGTTTTCGAAAACGTATACTATCTGGGTGAAGGTCACAACGAATGATCAGCGTGCAGACCCGATCGCAGATGCGACAGTGACGCTGGTTGGTGCAGGGGTTGCTGGTCAAGGAAAAACCCTGACAAATGGTTCTGCGAAAATCACTGGAATTAAACCCGTTCTGGATGCTAACGTAAACGAGGCGTACCTGAAACTTACGGTGAAGGCTGCAGGATTTGACGATTTTGCTGATACCAAAGCAGTGAGTGTTATAAGATTAAGTTAGAGTTTCGATAAGAGCGAGTTTCGTACATCGTTGATTCAATGGGTTAGTGTTGATACGAATTCGAGTTATACTGTGGGGAGTGTCGTATGTTAGTGAGGAAAAAGAGGGAGAATTTACTTAAAAAGAAAGCCATACATGAAGACCTTTCTTCAGGGGAAAATCTACAGTCACTAGGTAGTTGGATCCGCAAGATAGAACAGTCAACCACAAGTGTGAGTTCGCGGTTATCTGCAGTGGAGAAACGATTATCCATCGGAATGATAGAATCTGAGAGTGTTCATCTTGTTACGATGGAAGGCCCGGTCCAGAAACTAATTTTAAATGGAAAAAAGAAGAATGCAAGTGAATTTGCACGAGCGCTTGATGGTGAATTGAATCTTCTGCATAACGTGCTGGTGAATCAAGAGCAAGAACTTGGTCTTCTCAAAGAACAACTTGTAGTTGTCGAGAAGATGAACATGGCGATAACAGAAGATCTTCAGAAGGTACACACAGCGATGTCGCAGATGAATACAACAATGGAGCTGCGATTGAATAGACCTGAACGACGAGAACCGTTTGTGATGCGACTTGGGACTATGGAGATTCCTATTGAGTTTACCGGTATCATCGGCGGTCTTCTTGCGTTTACCATCGCGATTCTTGTTGCAATCAATCAGAAAGCGGTTCTGCTCTCCCCCTTGTTTCTCTTTCTTGTTGGTGTTCTTCTCATTGGATCTGCGATGTTGAAGATGGTTCGGACTCGCTCTCGAAGTTCGTTGCGTCCTTACTTTACGATGCCGCTAAAAACACCGTCAGTACAAATCAACCCGATACCGTATGAACGAAAAGAAGGATAAGGCACCTTTTTTTTTAATCTCTAATGCCTATTTCACTGACAGAAAATACTGCTTCTCCTTCTGGGAGATGCGGGGAATCAATGAGTCTTGCAATCCGTTTCCCGCCTTTACTTTTCCGTAGATAGAGCCGGAACGTTGCGGTATGTCCGACGATGTGGCCCCCGATCGGTCGTGTTGGATCACCAAAGAATGCATCTGGTTTTGCAGCAACCTGATTGGTTACGACAACAACACCATTATTAAGATCGCTCCAGCGGAGGAGATCATGCATATGTTTATTCAGTTTCTGCTGTCGGTCTGCAAGTGCGCCTCTGCCGACATATTCTGCACGGAACTGGCTGGTGAGAGAATCAACAATTAACAGTCGTGGAGAAAACTCTTTGGAAAGTTCCATAACCTTATCCACTAGCAGCATCTGATGACTGGAGTTATATGCACGGGCAACATGAATCTTATTTAACACTTCATCCGGGTCAAGTTCATATGCCTCCGCCATCTGGATGATACGATTCGGCCGGAATGTGTTTTCTGTGTCAATGTAGAAGACATGGCTGTCTAATCCGCCTTTTTCTTTTGGGAGTTGAGCGTTCACACACATCTGATGTACCAGTTGAGTTTTTCCTGAACCAAACTCGCCAAACAGTTCGGTGATTGCTTGGCTTTCAAATCCTTTTCCACCCATCAGTTCATCAAATG
>CAYGVY010000228.1:0-2715 GCA_964353435.1 uncultured Thermoplasmatales archaeon
TTTGTCTACGGTGGAGGAAGTATTAAAAGGACTGGGTTATATGATTCAGTGACGAATATTTTTTCAAGGAATTCTATCGTCTATCACGAGCTTCCCGGAGTACAGCCAAACCCCCGGATCACCAGTGTACGACAGGGAATAAAACTCTGCAGAGAACAGAACATTGAGTGTATTATCGCGGTAGGCGGTGGGAGTGTTATTGATTGTGCAAAAACGATAGCGGCAGGCGTCTACCATGAGGGCGATCCCTGGGACTTGTTCCTCTTAGGAGACTCAACAATAAAAAAAGCGTTGCCCATAGGAACCATCTTGACGTTTGCAGGAACCGGCTCTGAGATGAATGGGAACGCAGTGATATCAAATGAAGAAACAGAACAAAAACTCGCGATCCATAATGACGTCCTCAGACCAAGGTTTTCTATTCTTGATCCAACCTACACGTTTACGGTATCGAAGATTCAGACCGCAGCAGGAACCGTAGATATTTTCAGTCATATCCTAGAACAATATTTTAGTCCAACCAAAGACGCATTTGTACAAAACAGAATTGCAGAAAGCTTGCTTATCACCTGTATCCATTATGGTCCTATCGCACTTACAGAACCGACGAATTACGAAGCACGAGCGCAGTTGATGTGGACAAGTAGTTTAGCACTTAACGGACTTTTAGGCTATGGGAAGATAACGGATTGGGCGACCCATGGTATTGAACACGCGGTAAGTGCGGCTTACGACGTCACCCATGGGGCTGGTTTAGCAATCTTAACACCTTATTGGATGGAGTATGTACTCAGTGAAGAAACCACAGATAAGTTAGTTGAATACGCACAGAACGTATGGCGGATAAAAGGGGGAAACGACCTCACAGTCGCAAGAAAAGGAATCGAAAAAACACGGGAGTTTTTTACAAGCCTTGGAATGCCTAAAACATTACGAGACGTCGGAGTACAAGAAAACAAGCTTGAGGGCATGGCTGAGAAAACTGTTTTGTACGGAGACATCGGTAAATTCAAAAAACTAGGGAAAAACGATGTCTTGGCGATTCTTAAAAACGCGTTCTAACTACACTATCTCCTCGTTACGTCATCGCTTGTTTTTTCCGATGTTTCAGTTCAACATACCGAGCAATCATCAGACACAGCATCGCTATCGCACACCCAATCATAAACAACAACACACCCGGTCCTCCATATCGATCAAAAATCGCGGCAACCGCAGGCACCCCGACAAACATCCCTGCACTAATCACAATACTATACACCGCCATGGTCACCCCGCGTGTTTTCTCCTGCGCCTCATCCGCAAGAGACGACAACGCAGACGGGCCAAACGCAAGAGCCATAACCCCAAAAACCCCAAGAAGCGGCCAGAACCTGATGATGCTGTTTTTCACATCCTCTCCATTGGTTGTCGGAGCAAGACCATACCCAATTCCAATCACCGTCATTAACCCAACAAACCCGATAGTACCCACTACCATAATCGGCAGACGCCCATACTTATCAGAAAGTCGCCCATAAAAAATCTGTGTCAGAATCAGTACAACCCCTGCTCCACCAATAATTGCTGAGAGAAGAAGCGGCGAAATCGTAAGAACACCCTGGGACGTCGAGACCGTTAGAAATGTCATCACCGCCCCGATAATCATAAACACGATAAACCATGGAAGCGTCAGAAGAAGAATCGAACGTTGCTTGAGCACACCTATAATCTTGGCAAACCTGATTTTCTCGCAAAGAACATCATATTTCTTCGGCTCTGTGATATTTAAAAGACAATACACACACCCAAACAATGCCATCGCACCAGCAATCACAAACGTCTGCCAGAGAGAACCTTTTAAAAATTCAAGGAATAGTGCCCCCACTGCGTAGCCAACAACCCATCCAAGCATATTGAACGCATCAAACGCGCCCATTTCCCGTCCTCGTCTGTTCTCTGGTGCGTAATCGGTTAAGAGAGCCAATGATGAAACGAGGATAGCACCTGCAGCCATCCCATGAGCCGCATTTATGCAAAAAATCAAATACAGATTTTTTGTAAGTGAAAGAAGAAAAAGAAACAGCGCCGCAGTAAGAAGACCAGATAACAATACAATTTTTCTCCCATACCGATCCACCACCGCTCCAATAAACAAAACAGTACCCATCTCAAATAAGGGTGAAGCCGCAGCAACAACACCATATCCAATAAACCCTGTGGTAATATTCAAATAAATAGGAAGCGTCGCCAGCATAATACCAAAACTTGCACGAATAAAAAACGTTGATATATATAGTGACGAAAGCAGACGAAGATAAAACTTATCATGCATAGTTTTTCACCCAAGTAAAAAAGTGGAGCTTTAAATAGATTCGTCTGGGAAATTCCATGATCTTCAAAGATATTCAACAAGAAAATAAAAATTAACGGCCATAAATATTTATACATCGATGCGAATGTATTGTACGTGTGAGGTGAATGCAATGAAAAATATTTTAACGGATCAACCTGCTTGTGCTCCAATGCCAACTGATAAAAAAATGCCATCAGAATCACCGGTGGCTAACGAACCTGGCTCTGAACAAACAATCAAATGCTTGAAAATCGACAACATGCTTTATTGTCTTGACACTGGGAAAGAAAAATATCTTTTCGCAACAGAAGATGAAGCAATTGAACAACTCAGAAAACTCGATAAAAAGAACATCAACCCGGACAGCTCTCAAATCGCTC
>CAYGVY010000229.1:0-2709 GCA_964353435.1 uncultured Thermoplasmatales archaeon
GCCCCTATAGTATTTTGTAAATCTTCCATAATGTTAAGGGTGGCAAGTTCACCCTTCTGTAACTTATCAAGTTTTTCATGTAATTCAGATTCCATTTTCTTTCGATAAGAGATATCCTGAATTCCTATAAGAGCACCAATATTTTTGCCGTTTACATCAAAGAGCGGTGACATATGCACATTAGTAGAGATTCTCGTTTTGTCTTTTTTAAGAAATTCAACCTCATATTCACTCTCAGTCCCTTGTGGAATCTGTTTCAGTTTTTCTTCGACAATTTTTTTACAATTATCATCCATGAATTCAAAGAGGAGCTTTTCAGTCATCTCATCGGTCGTATAACCAAGTATCTCGACTATGAATGAATTGACATAGGTTGTTGAGGCATTTTTATCAAGAACCCAAATACCCTCTTTTAAGTTTTCAACAACCTGGCGATACTTTTGCTCACTTTCATTTAAAGCTGCTTGGGTTTTTTTCAATCTATTTTCTATAGTGAAATATACTCCTATTCCCTCTTTTTCGTTTATTGATGTAGAAAGTCCAAAGATTAACACTAAAAAGATATATCCTAAAAAGAAACTAAAAAGAGTAAGTGTGGTATTAGCAACACGCTCAGTTTCATTCATATAAATATTAAGTGCTACGCCACCCATAGCGAAACAACATATCGAAAGTAAGAACAACCAACTGGAAAATATTCTTTCTTTTATTAGCAGGATGACGCAGAGAACGACGACGATCAATGTAATAAATATAAGCGACGAGGAATAAATGATTTTATCAAAGATATTAGGGATGACAAGAATAAAAGAAAGGATATAAAGTAAAAAAAACATAACAAAGGGTAATTTAAAATCTTTTTTCCTATAGAATAATCGGTCTATGAGAATAAAAAAAATGCTTATGATAATTGGAAAAACTCCCCAACGAAAGATAAAATATGAGAGTGTGTTTTCAGGTTGGACTATTGGAGGAAACTTCACTCCAAGATATAGGAACGTAAACGCACTTGGCAGCATTCCTAATGCCATCATGATTTTTCTTAAGTCTCGATCTTTTAAAAAAAGATAAAACAACAGTAGTGCCAAGCAGATAACGAATATTGAAAGAACAAACCAGAAAAAAGTTGCAATATCCATTCTACGTCTTCTCCCCAGATTTTACTCTTAATTCTTGGAGTTGTCTCTTTAGCTCTATCATTTTTATTTCTCGATCAACGGTTATTGTCTTGAATCGTTCGAGTTCGTCGATTTTCTTCTGTAAAAAAAACTCTGCTGAATCTTTCATCGCCCATGTTTTTTGTAACGATGTTAACATATCGTTGATGTTTTTTTCAAGCAGGGATATTTCATCATTTCCTTTAACTTGTAGATGTTTTGAGAGATCTTCATAACTACGAATATCATTTACGGATTTGGTTAAATATGCCAAGCGAGAAATAACAAATCTATCCAAAATGTAGATAACAGTAAGAATAAGTATAACGATAGTAAAGACCAGAGAAATGATAAGGTTCTGAATCACATTCAGACCTTGATTGTAAATATCTCTATTTGAACCTACTTCTAGAAGAAGAACTGGGTTTCCAAGTATATCATTTACCTTAAAAAATCCTGCAACATAAGTTGAGTTTATTGGTTGAATAAAAATTGGTAGTCCTTGGATAGAAACAGGTGTTTGTTCAAAATCTATAGGGATTTGACTTGATAATGGATGAAAAATGATGGTTAATTGTGTTATATTTTCAAAGTATTTTACTTTGTTACTATCAAGAAATCGTCCTAGGACCAATGATCCATGAATTGGGGCATCCCTATTGCTATTCAGAATAGCATTAACACTTAGAAATAATGGTGTTTCTTTTGTATCATACAGTAGAACCCCAGCTGAGTTGGATTCAATACTGTACTGAGTTGGATAATGATTTAGAAGGTCCACTTTATTATCAGAGATATATGAATAAAGACTGGCGGGAAGAATTATTTCATTTTTCTCTTGAAAATCATAGGCTTTGCTATATACTAATACGCCGGAGTTATCAAAAAATAGCATAAAATTAATATTTATAGTTTCTAAGCTTGCATAATTAAGATTATCTTGAATAAATTTTTCATTCTTATCTTTAACAAAAAAATATGTATCATCCCCCATAGCCCAGTCTGTAGCCACTGCATCCAAGCTAATTTTTTCTTGATCAAATTGGTTCAAAACCCGTTCAACATTCCCGCAGACGGTCTTAGCTTCCAAGTCTAAATAACTAGCAGTAATAACGTTGTTTAAGATTATACTGAGAATTAAGCAAAAAAAACTGAATCCTACACAAACTACGATTATGGATTTCGCCCGTAATTTCATATTATCCTTGCCTTTTTTTAATCTCTCAAACGTTGGGGTATTTTGGTTTCTGATTCAGTTGTTTACACAACTCATTAATCTCATTTTTTAAATCAACCATTTTTACCTCTCGGTTCACCGTGACACTTTTGTATTTTTCCAATTCTTCGATTTTCATTTTTAAGGTCTGTTCAGCAATCTTCGACTCGGTGATATCCCGAACAATACTGACAATACATTGAAGTTCATGATTTTCCGTCAATATCGGTGACCATGAATGAGAAACCCATTTCGTCTTTCCATTTTTTGTACGAATTCGATATTCGAGATTCGATCCGCTAACCCCCTGCATTGCACTTGAGAGTGCATTATGTA
>CAYGVY010000230.1:0-2708 GCA_964353435.1 uncultured Thermoplasmatales archaeon
CATCATGGGAATGAAAAACCATCCTATGAGGTGCTAATTTTCTTTATTCAGTTCATCGTGGATAACTATGAAAATGGCCCAGTGGATGTGCGAGAGGCCATCAATAATACAGAACTCTTCATCATACCTATGGTAAATCCTGATGGAGTGGAAGCAGGTACACGGAAGAATTGTGCACCGAATCATGGTCCGTTTGGTTTACAAAAGGAAGTAACCTCAATAGGCGTTGACCTGAATAGAAATTATGGCTATCGATGGTTTCTGTTTTTCCTCTGTCCATGGATCTATTACAAGACAACGAGTTTGACTGATAAGAGTAACGCATACCGCGGAGAATATCCCTTCTGTGAAAACGAGACACAAGCTATCAAATCTTTCATTGAAACCCATCACATCACCATCTCACTTTCATATCATTCGTCCGGAGAATTAGTTCTCTATCCGTGGGGGTACACAAAGAATCCTCCTAAAGATAAACCAGTCTTTGTCTCTATCGGGGAAAACATTTCAAAATTAGATAATTATTCGCTCACCCAATCCGTTAACATGTACCCTACCATCGGGGATGACTGTGACTGGGGATATGGCCAGCATGGCATTTTCGCTTATACAATTGAACTTGGGACAGTGGATGCGACCTCTGATCCCCAAGACCTCCTAGAAATGTGTACCGCTCATGTAAACGTCAATCTGTATGTCTGCCAACGCGCTCAATTACTTGAAAAAAAGTAACACTGAACTATTATTTTTTATTGTGTATTTTTTAGACAAAGCGAATAGATTCGAGGTTCAAGGGAGCCGCAGTATTCATGTTCAGTCGTTTATGAATCGTCGATGACAGATCAAGGCATTTTGACTCTTCACCATGACCAAACACGACGCGTTCGGGACGGGGCGACATGTTATTAATGAAACCCACGAGTTGCCTGCGGTCACTATGCCCGGAGAACCCATCGCAGGTCTCCACATTCATTTCAACAGGGAGACTTACGAGATTACCTCCGATATTCATAGGGATTTCCTTTGCGCCTCGTTGAATCCTCCGCCCGATGGTGCCCTCCGCCTGATATCCGACGAACACCAACGTATTTTTGCTTTCCCCCGACCAGTGTTTGAAGTACTCCATGACCGGGCCACCGTTCATCATACCGCTCGTGGCTAGTACCACACAAGGGTCCTTCTCAGCAAGGATTTTTTCTCGCATCTCACCGCTATCAACGCGTTTGAAAATCTCAGAAAGCAAGGGGTTATCTCCTTGTTGGAAAATCTGTGTTCTCAGCTTGTTGTTCAAATATTCTGGGTACGCGGTATGGATGGCGGTAGCCTCCCAGATCATCCCATCAAGGTACACAGGGACTTCCGGGATTTCTTTCATTTTCACGAGATTCTCCAGGACAATCATGACTTCCTGGCTCCGCCCTACTGCGAACACAGGAACAAGAACTTTTCCTTTCTTCTTCATCGAGGTACGGATGATATCCTTCAACCGATCCGTCGCCTCTTTCCTACTGGGTTGGAAGTCATCATGTCCTCCATACGTGGATTCAATGACGAGAGCCTCAGCTCGAGGAAAATGGTTTACCGCAGGGTTAAACAGCCATGTACGTTCAAACTTAATGTCACCGGAGAACGCTATGTTGTACAATCCATCTCCAATGTGGAAATGACAAATAGAAGAGCCAAGGATATGGCCAGCGTTATGGAATGTGAGTCGAATATCGGGAGTGATATCGGTCGTGTCCCCGTAGCCCATCACGATACAATGTTTAATGACATTACGAATATTTTCAGAGGAGTAGGGGACTTTCTTGCCGTCAGCAGCAGCAACCTTAATGTAATCCATCTGCAGCAACGTCATAAGATCTCTGGTAGGTGGAGTGCAATAGATAGGACCATCGTATCCGTATTTGTACAATATAGGAACTAATCCGCAGTGGTCAAGGTGTGCGTGCGTGATGACAACCGCATCAATCTTCTCCAAGGGGAGTACCTCAGGTAAATGAATGTACGGTGATCCGTTATTCTCCGCAGACACATCAATACCACAGTCAATCAACACTTTGCTATCCTGGGTATGCAACATAGCGCAGGATCGGCCAACCTCTCGGAACCCACCAAGGGCGATCATACGAACGTATTTCTCCCCTGTTGAGGCACCACGATGGATCTTCCGTCCTATCTTCCGCAGAATATCTTTCCGCTCATCACTCATTGAACGGAGATACCCACGAATCTCCTGCACGGTTTTTGATTGAATCGGTGGCGCTCGAACAATACTAGGGGCCCAGTTAATCTTTCTGCGTACCTCATTCAACAGTTGGCCTTCTCGCCCAATCGCAGCACCAGGCTTCAACGCCTCAATCGTGACCTCACCGACATCAGGTTGAAAATAAATATTCGTGATTTCTGCTTCTTTGGGGATAATCTGCCGTATCTTCTTTTCTGCAATATCAATATCGGTGAGAACCGTCGGATCAGGGCGAACCACGATCCGTTTCTGGAGGCTCTTTGCCATATTCTTAACTAAATCCTTGTTATTGGCAAATTTATCTGGCGTCTTGGTGTAAATAACAAGAAGTGCCCCTTCGAATTCTACTTCAGAGATGTCAACACTTGCAGGTATTGAACCTCGAATCTTGCCTCGTATTTCTGCTAAAACATCATCAACGGTCATTTTCTACCTTTTTGAAAGCTTGTAAAACGAACTT
>CAYGVY010000231.1:0-2686 GCA_964353435.1 uncultured Thermoplasmatales archaeon
GAACAAGACGATGGGAATCTTATTCCGTATGTCAAGGAAACGTAAACCGGTTTACTTTTTTGGTTTACCTTAGTTAACCTAGGTTTACCCTTTTTTAAAAAAAAAATAAAATTATTTAAGTATATGCTTCTTATCAATAAAAGAGAGTATTGAATAAAAACTCATTTAAATATATTAATATGCTTGGAGGATCACCTACGAATTCAGTGATATCATCAAAAGAAGAAGAGGTACGTAACTACTATGATAGTTTTTGGTCAAACAAAACACACACAAATCAGTTTTATCTGAGTGATGGATTTCATTTTGGTTTCTTTGAAAAAGGGATCATTAAACTTGAAGTAGCAATTCGAAACATGAATGATTTTATCGGACGGCTTCTGTGCTTAAGATCGGATTTACCGCAAAAAATATTTGATGCAGGGTGCGGGGTAGGTGCTACCTCGCGTTATTTGTCAAAAAAATTTCCGCAGAATCATTTTACGGGAATTTCCCTTACTTTTAATGAAATTGAATTAGCAACAAAGATGCAAAAAGAACAAAACATAATAAACGCAGAATTTCTCGTAGGAAATTACACAGACATAAAGTTCCCTGACAATTCCTTTGACAAAGCCTTTGCTCTTGAATCAGTCTCGTACGCGGTGAGTAAAAAAGATGTTGTCAGTGAAATTTCACGGGTTCTTAAACCTGGTGGGAAGCTTGCAATTATTGACGGGTTTCTTACGAAAGATCTTCCTTTAAATTCCTTTATGCAACATGCATACATAGTGGATTTGAAGAAACGAGCGCTCCCTGGTTATGCATCGGTACAAGAGATGAGAATCTATCTGGAATCAGCAGGGTTTATCGATATTACAGTCCGGGATCTCACTAAGAATATTATTTTTAATTATCTTTTTACTGGATTTTTCTACAGTCTGTTTCCTTTGCTTTTTTCAGAAATGAAACGTCTAATTTTCTGGAGAAAAGAAAAAACAGATGTGGCTGCTGAAAAAATAATGAAAGGGGCTGATTTTGTTGAACTGCTTCTTGGCACAACCAGGAAAACAGGATACTATGCCATTACCGCAACAAAGAAATGAATAGATTGTTAACCGACTGAGAAAACAAGGGTAAAAAAAAATTATTGTTCTAGAAAAATCCATATAAATCTCAACAGCATGTGTTGTTCTGATGGAAAAGAAGGTTGCGTTGAGCATTGCTGGATCGGATTCATCTGGCGGCGCCGGGATACAAGCAGATCTGAAATCTTTTTCATACCTTGGGATACACGGGGTGACAGCTCTTACCTGCGTGACCGCACAAAACACACAACAGGTTAGAAGCATCTACAAAGTGCCACCTGATATTATTGAACATCAAATAGAAAGCCTGTTTGATGATTGTTCCATTGCTGCAGTCAAAACCGGGATGCTGTACGATGAAGAAATCGTAAAGGTCGTCGCAAAAAAACTAACAGATTACCATATGAAACCGGTCGTTGACCCGGTAATGGTTGCAACCAGTGGCGATTCACTTGTCCATCATACTTTTGTTTCTTCATTGAAACAATATCTCTTGCCTCTGTCGTTGATGGTTACGGCGAACATACCTGAAGCATGCGTCCTTGCCAATATGGAGATTAAAAAATTGAAAGACGTTCAACTAGCGTGTAAAAAAATCATTGAGTTAGGCCCAGAATATGTATTAGTAAAAGGGGGGCATTTACCAGATGACCTCGTCACTGATCTCTTATATGACGGAAAACAGTTCCATACGTTTAATCTCCCCCGCATCCCCCAGAAAAAACCGCATGGGTCAGGCTGTACACTGTCCGCTCTCATAACAGGATTTCTTGCGTTAGGAGAATCACCAGTCGATGCAGTTGAGAAATCAAAGTACATCGTCTGGAGTATGATCCAGCAGGGATATTCTCCAGGGAAAGGTTCTGATGTTCTTAATCATTCTTCTACAATCCAAATCCCACCGCTCCTACGAAGTAACGAGAAGTTCTTAGTCTGGTTAGAGCTAAAGACCGTGATTGAAACGATGGTCTCTTTCCTCCCACTAGGGTATATCCCTGAGGTTGGGATGAACTTTGCCTACGCCCTTCCCAACGCAAACACACGGGACGAGGTCTGTGCGGTTGATGGAAGAATCACCAAACACAAAGAACGCCTCTCCCTCTGCGGAACGATTGATTTCGGCGTCTCGAGACATGTTGCATCCATCGTTCTTGCAGCGATGTCGTTTGATACAACGATACGATCAGCGGTGAACATTCGATATTCACAAAAAACAGTAGAACTCTGTAAAAACATCGGTTTTGCTGTCGGTACATTTGATAGGAAAGACGAGCCATCAACCGCTCCATCAACCATGGAATGGGGAACGAAATACGCAATCACCACACTTGGCCGAGTACCAGATATTATTTATGATACAGGCTCTGTGGGAAAAGAACCGATGATCCGTGTTTTAGGAAAAAATCCGGAAGACGTACTTTTTAAAATCCAGAAACTGGTGAGTGCTCCGATACCATAAGATATAAAATTACGAAATGTTTATAAATGATAACGCCCATCGGACCGCCCATTAACCTAGGAACTAACGGAGAGGTATAGTTTATGACAGCAAAAGAAGAAAGCGAAGAAAACGTGATCTATGTAGGAAACAAACCACCAATGAGCTACGTTCTGGCAGT
>CAYGVY010000232.1:0-2657 GCA_964353435.1 uncultured Thermoplasmatales archaeon
TTTGACGACATAGAGGCACAGGAAACCTCCGGTACCCTACCGGGGGTTTTCCGATAATCCTTAAGAACCAGAACGTGTTTCTATCTGGGACAAGCACGATACTGTTACACGCTCGGCAAAATAGCGGGAATGCTCAAAAAAGATTTTTCGAAAGCAACCAAAGAAGACATCGTAACCCTCTGTAGCACGATCAACAACAAAGACTATATGGATTGGACGAAACACGGCTACCTCGTCATGACCAAACGGTTCTATAAATGGCTGCGAGAAACAGAAGGACAAAATTTCGTAAAGAACGAATATCCCCAGGAAGTCAAATGGATTAAAGCCAACTTCAAGAACAGCCAGCAGAAGCTCCCAAATGAGCTTCTCACTATCGAAGATATCAAGAAACTCGCGGATGCAACGAACAACCTACGTGATCGTGCGTTTGTCCGTATGCTTTATGAAAGTGGCGCGAAAATTGGAGAACTCATAAACATTACACTAAAAGACATCGAGCCAGATAAATATGAAATCAAGGTTACTCTTTTCATCAAGACAGGGCCGCGGAAGATAAGGCTCATTGCATCAGCTCCAGCAATCAACATGTGGATAGAACGAGGACATTCGGATAAGAACAACAAGGACTCCATGTTATTCTGCGGACTCTGGGCAAAGAAAAAAGGAAAAGACATCGAATACTCAACCTTCTGGCTCATGCTTCATGATTTAGCAAAAAAAGCGAAGATAACGAAACCGATTAACCCACATTACTTCCGACATTCAAGGGCGACAGAGCTTGCAAAGATGTTCACAGAAGCCTAATTATGCCAGTACATGGGTTGGATACCAGCTAGTCGCGAAGCTGCGACCTACGTTCATCTAAGCGGACGGGACATGGACAAAGCAATCCTGAAGCTCAACGGACTCGTAGAAGAGGAGGTTACCGAAGACAACAACTTTAAGGCAATTAAATGCCCCCGTTGCGGTATTACGAACAGCCCAGAATCAAAGATATGTCCTCATTGCGGAATCCCATTGGATATGCAATCAGTCATGGATTACGAGAAGACAAGCAAGGAGACATTGAAGACTGTAGACGATCCGGCAAAGATGCAAGCAATACTCGAAGTACTGATTAAAAGGATTGAACAGCTTGAGAAAGAGAGATACCAATAATCTCTTTTTTTGGTTTTCTATTCAGTTTTGAAATCAATCACTACTTGAGTTATATTATCAAAAAAGGGATATTCCTTTACATAGGAAACTTCAAAATCATCCGTGAAAGTTCTACGAAGTTCAATAATTTTGACTGATTTATTAGCTAAATAATTATTATTTTTGTCATAAAAATTTACCGTAATTTCTATACGGTGTAAAATATATCTAGCTATGTTTTTTATGTTACCCTTTATAACGTAATAAGTATAATTATAGGTGCTGTTGTGTATAAATCCATCACCAAGTTTTGTTCTCTCAGAAGAAAACGAACTAGTCGCTCCATATGTCTCAATAGTACAATTTAATAATTCTACCACGTCTGTATCACCAGATGTTGGTGGTTTATAGTCCGTTTGGGATTCTTGACATCCACTCAACCCAGCAGTAACAAGAATGGCAATGATTCCTACGATTACGAGTTGTTTATTCATTAAACCTTTCCTCTGTTATTAAGGTTTAGTAACCACAATTTCTTTAATAATATATTCTCCTTGATAGTTTTTCAGAATTAGAAATGGGGAGTCTGCGGATGGGAGGAAAGGATACATGAAAAAGAAAGGTAGAAGCGTCATGAAGGAAAGTTCCTACCTCATGTTTGATTGACTCCCCAAGATATTATTATCTCTTCATTGTATAAAAATGTTTGGTTGCATCGAGGTATAGGTTTTAAAAAATCATTTGAATCTTTAATAGATTTTTCGTGAACAGGTTTCAATTACTGTTTGCCTCCCAAAATGTTTAAATAAAAAAGTAGATACAAGAAAACATGGTTGGAACAATTGGATTAAAATGGATTGGATTAAAATGGATATATGGAAAATATCCAAAATTAGCGATAATACTATCCAGCTTTTTAATAAGTTCATTAATTTTTCTTTTGGTTTTTGGAATATTTCATTTTGATTTGATAACCGGGATTTCGATAACAACCTTATTTTTTGTTGTTTTTGTAATTTTACTTTATAAATTACATTTAGAAAATAAGGAAAAAGTAAATCAGAATCTTTAAATAAATAATCATGCGTTTGTTTATTTCATTTTTCTCCTATTTGTACAAGACATTTAGTTAAGTTTTAGATGATATAGGTTTTTAAAGGATTATATGTTATTCATTACAAGGATTGGTGATTGTAAATGGAGGAAAAATCTGAGATTAAGGTTGTTTCTGGACTAGACATCTTAGTAGCTGTCGTAATTATTCTTATCGGTATTTTAGTAATTAACTTCGGGTTTTCTTATAGTGATTATATTGATACTCTCTTCAGGGCGTCTAGTAGTTACTCCGGAAGTCCGAATCCATATACATGGTTGAGTAAATCCCCTATGATTATACTCTTTATAGGATTAGTAGTAATTTTATACGGTATTAAACGACTGATTGATGACTTATTAAAAATATTTTAAAAAAAGTATTCACCACCATTTAGTTTTACCAGAGCGTGGTTAGAAGAGAA
>CAYGVY010000233.1:0-2648 GCA_964353435.1 uncultured Thermoplasmatales archaeon
GATCATAACCCCATTTCCACTCCCAGCTTGAAGGGATGCCATCATTATCAGGATCAAGCATGCTGTCATCAACCGTTGGGTCAGTACCAAGAACATTTACTTCAGTCCAATACGGGATACCATCATGATCAAAATCAGCTTGATACACATTAAACCAAACCTCATACGATTCACCAAAATAATGACCATACCCATCATAATCCATAAAGCTATCATCACCTGACCAACGGCCCGTACGAAAATCATACACCAAAACGATCTTCTCTTTCTCAACGCTCGTAGTCTTACGGCCAAACAAACCAGTTTTTACCTGCTCAACTATAGAAATACTGACATCAGACGTCTCCTGTTCCTCACCAATATAATAATTCTGCTTAGTCTCCATCCCTATAGTATCCCATGTAGTAAAAGTACCACTAGACCCAAAACCAACTAAACCTAGACTATCTGCAATCTTACCATCAACATCGATAATCCAATAAAAACTAGGATTATCTTTCCAACTAGTACCCAAAACAAGCATCCTATCCATAAGACCACGGTTACGAATCCTTAAAACCTCGACAGTCAAACCCTGATTAATATCAGGACTGATACGGTCATCAAGATTCGTAGGTTCTTCTGTTTCTTCTTGTATTATTTCTTTCTCTGCGAAATATTCATAGTAAATAAAAACACTTGATATTATTAGAAGAATTACTAGTATTAATGCAACTTCTGTCATTAATCTCTTTTTAGATTTCTTATTGTCGTTATGTACATTCAGCATTTGCTTTCAGCCTCCTCCAATTATCTTTTGAATCTACTAGTTCAATTTAAATGTTTTGAAGAAATATAATTAATGAAAGATAAAACAATAATTCTCTGGGGGCGACATAAAAAAAAGTAAAAAATCATAGGCTTTGAACGGAAGTTACGGTTGTCTGTTAAGACAAAGTAAAAATTGATTTCTTCGAATCACTTACAATATAAACTCCCATTAGGTTTTCTTTAAAAACCTATACATCTAAAATTTATCTCATGTTTTATGGTAATCAATGTAAAAAAAGAAAAAAAGTGGCGATTACTTAAGAGAACAGTCTCATCAGATACTTCATCACAGGGAAATGTTGAGCAAACCCATTCAGAAGGCTCAACACCTGGGACTTCACGGACAGCTGGTCCATCGGTGTTTTTAGATACACGTGGATCTCTGCATAATCAGTTGGATCATGCACATTGACGACCTTCACGGTTCCATTGAACTCCTTGTTTTTTTCCGATGGCGCAACAATTGACACTTGCACTGTGATCGATCCATCTTCCGGGGTAAGACTAGTACCGCTCAGAGGCGTAAACGCCCAATTCCCCCAAGCTGGCCATTCGATGATGTCCCAGTCAAGCTCCGAGGTGGGCTCCCCGATGTTTCCTACGGTAAAGTTACCGATGATGGTCGTACCAGGTTTTATCTTGGTCCAGCTCAGGCTTCCTTCGCCATTCAAATCAGGGTAGTGCGGCATGCACCCGCCTGTGGTGAATCCCTTAATGCAGAAATTCGCTGTATGATCCCATGTCGGATCGCTGAACATATAGTCGTAGAGATCAAGCCAAGAAGACCCCCTGTGGTAGTAACTCTCTCCTGCGTGAGCAACGGATTTCACGATCGTCCCCCGGTCTTGTGCACCTAATAACACAGGGACCTCGGAGGTACGGTCTATGGGTTGTCCACCGGATAAGAGTTTTACATAAATATAATAATCGTCACCTGCAAGGAATCCTACTGGATGTGTAAGGGAAATGGTATGATACCCCTTGTAGAGAATCGTCCCAGACAGGGTCACGCGTTCATCTAAAAGGACACCGCCTTCGAAACGATCGTATACCTTCACTGTATATTGGACATCATCGGTGGCAGTGTAGACGCTCACTGCTTTGAGTGTCTCATTCCCGTTCGACACAAACGCATTGAACGCTTCGGAGACGTCCGTGAGTGTATCCCGCCACCCATGATAATCATAAAAGTACGTGTTATTGTAAGGCTTGAATTGCACATCCTGGAAGGATACTGCTCCCATCTCAGGGTGCTGACCAGACCATTTGTCATAATAGGAAACCCAGAAATAGCCGCCTTCAGGTCCCCAGTCAGAGCCCCAGCTGTTTTTAGAAATCCATGCACCGGGTTGTGGTGCTTGAGTAACTTTGTCATCATCCCAGCCTACGATAGCAACCGCATGGTTCGGATCAGTAGAGGACGTTGGTGGTTGATAAAAGGAATAGTAACTCCCATAGTTATGAATGAAAGAACCCTCGTAGTCAATACAGGTTCCCATGACCCCCTCTGTCATAATCTTCTCCTTAATTGTGTTGATGTTACTGAGATCTGATCCTGCGACAAACCATTCGATGTCATTAGGGTAAAAAAACTCATAGGAGTCATTATATCTCGTAGGTGCTGAATCATACCAGTTGGCATCATACTCTGTTGGGTCATTTGCAGCTGCACAATACACTGCCCCCTCCCCGCGGGTGATATATGCAGAGGCGAGCAGATAATCTCCTCCGTTATGGACCTGGAGACCGCTGCCAGGAAAATCATCGTTGTTAAATGTATTAAATCCGTTCCACCAGTCAAGATGGTATTCCGCGAGATTCGCCTCTTCGCTATGTCC
>CAYGVY010000234.1:0-2634 GCA_964353435.1 uncultured Thermoplasmatales archaeon
ACGATACTTCTCAACATCCTGACTCATAGGAATCAGACTTCTTTTGTCTTACTTTGTATTTAATGTTCAGTTGAGTAGGTTGTTGTTGGATAAAACTTTACCCAACCAACCAACACCTGATAACGGATTGTCCGGCAAATAGGGGTACAACTGATCTTTTGCATATGTAACGTTGCTTTTGACCCAATCATACAGTTTCTTGACATCGCTCCAGAATTCATTCCAATCATTCGGACTACTCCAACCACCAGTAATCTGTGTTACTACAGTGACGACAGCTGAGTCGGTCGGTGTAACAAACTGTTTGACATCTTCTGTCGCGTATGGGTGTGAATGAAAATTTATCTGCTTCCTGATATTTTGATATGCTTCGACATAAGCGTCGTAATCTGACCTAACCAATGCGTTTTCGTTTGTTAGGTTCTGATTCGCATTTCTCAAATGTACATTTTCATTTTGAAACGATAATATTAGCGCGAGTGCCAGAAAAACCCCGATCAAAAGACAGACAGACATCGTGCGCCATCTAGAGGACACAAGCTTTCTTGAGGGAGGAGGAGCTTCACTTGGAGGCAATGGAACTTGTTCCATGAGTCTCACTGCAGGATTATTTGTTCTAAAACGTATTAAACCGTGCCTCTTTGGGTTGGGATTGGGACTAAAATTTAGTCCCCACACACCTAGCACATTGCTCGAGCCGATTCGTACAAAAGTATTTAACCAAAAAAAGCTAATAAATCTAACAGAAAAATCTCTAATTTAGCCCGTGGTTAGATTGGTTTCAACGGAAGTTTTTCCCGGTGCAAGTCTTCTGATAGATGGCGAGATTCCCCGTGGCATATACCTCCTAATGGGTAACTCAGGTGCTGGAAAGACAGTTTTCTGCAAGGATTTCATAACCAGAGGACTGGCAAATCAAGAAACCGGAATATACCTTTCTACCGACGATGACTGTAACGAGATTCAAACGTCGATTCAAAAACTCATGGGGGACCAATACAAAACGAAGGGCGACCTGAGACTGGTAGATGCGTATTCCTGGCGTGTTCAGGGCGCGATGGCAAGTGGACCGTTCGTAACAGTTGATCCTGCAAACCTCACCGGAGTCATGATCACGTGTCAAAAAATCTGTCAAGGTGTTTCGAAGCCGAGGTTTGTCTTTGATTCAATCACGAATCTGGTGATTCAATCAGATCCGAATACAACCCTCAAGTTTCTCCAACTTGTTACAGCCAAGATAAGGAGTATGAACGCTCTAGCTTTCTTCACCCTGATCCCAACGTCCCACGATAGCATGTTTGTCAGCACGGTCAAGACCATCTTCGACGGAATTTTCGAGATGAGACTGGACGAAGCAAGTTTGGAGATTACTAGAATGCTAAGGATATTCAAAATTAAGGGCGTCAAACACCAGACTCGCTGGATTACTTTCACCATTGATCAAAAAGGAATATCGATCATTGAAGACAATACTCCGAGATGCACATGGTGCGGAGGAGTCATCGAAAACGAACCATACAGGGAGACCATAGAAGGACAAGAGTACACGTTTCATGCCCCCGCTTGTTGTAGGAAGTTCAAGATGCGACTAAGTGCTTGAGCTTTCACACTCGCTCCGCGCGCGCTTACTGTTTCTAGGGTAGAGCTTCAAAATTCATTTTTTCCCTCATTTCTTTACGGACGACATTTCTCTTATTGTTACCCTGATCTTATCATCTTCCTTGGCGTCCCTAAGTTCAACCTCCACGAATTTTGGTTCTACATTAGCTCCATACAGCTCAACATGAAGAAAATAGTCTCTTCTAGGCGGGTGCAGATTAATGCCCATAGGATTCTTCTCAACCCCTGCCGCCCTAATGAGGAATTGTTTTTCGATAAGCGCATTTGTTTGAATAATATCTAGGTATTCATCTTCATTCCTGTTAATATCTATCGGCTTGTCAATCGTTGAACCAACCCAGCGTAAAACAATAGGATCGAAGTCCTTCCTTTCTTGATTGGTTGAAGCATCTATTATTCTCACCATTTTTCCCTCACAGTTTTTAGCCACAGACTTCCCCGAATTAACCACTCTAAGTCGAATCCAGTAGCCTTCTATCGTAGTCCTGCAATAAGGTTCTTCATTCTTGAAATCCACCTTGAATATTGGCCTCGTCAAATAGGTCGAAATTTGAGGAGCAACTGAAAGAACTACTGCAACAATTACCGCAAGCAAAGTCCCTATTGCAATAATCCACGAAGCTAGAGGGTCCTCACCTGAGGTCTGTTGAGCCGCCTGAGCTATCACATAGATAATACTCATGTTTTAGATTTATTGGACCTAATTGCTTTTAAGAATTTGTGTCACCCCTTTACCTCTTGTTGGGCATGGATATTTGTATTGCCGAACCACTCTAAAAACAAAGGGATGAAATACTCCAGTTAACTGAAAACATAGAAAAACAAAACTGAAACTGTTTAGAAAAGCGACACTAGATGCGTGCTCTCATTCCGTTTCTGTTTGAGCGTTTGTGCTTCT
Organism: uncultured Thermoplasmatales archaeon; assembly: GCA_964353435.1. Lineage (GTDB taxonomy): Archaea > Thermoplasmatota > E2 > DHVEG-1 > DHVEG-1 > SM1-50. Next base: position 2,519 of record CAYGVY010000234.1, read on the forward strand.
AGCTCCGGGTTGGGGTTGGGTTGGGGGTAAACTTTACCCCCAACCAATCCATGTCACGTCGATATGTTCGTTTTCTGACACTGTGCTTTGTTGAGCCCTCTAAAGCACACTATGCT
>CAYGVY010000235.1:0-2620 GCA_964353435.1 uncultured Thermoplasmatales archaeon
GAAATAAGAATCGAGGACTTACCCACGCCGACAATAAAAGATGATGAGGTTATTATTAAGGTAAAAGCTGTATCAATATGCGGTTCTGATTTACATGCATATAGGGGGGTATCAAAACGAAGGATTCCACCGCTTGTCATGGGGCATGAATTCAGTGGCGAGATTGTCAAATTAGGAAGAACTGTGAACGGACTCAAAGAGGGTGAGCGGGTAGTTTTGGAACCGGTTTTATCCTGTGGAAAATGCGCATTGTGCCAACGTGGACGGAGTAATATTTGTGAGAATATAAGACTCGTTGGCTTACATTTAAGCGGAGCTTTTTCTGAATACGTACCTATTCCGGCAAGTAAATGTCATACACTACCAGACGCGGTATCCTTTGAAGAAGCTTCTCTCGTGGAACCTCTCGCTGTGGCAGTGCATGCTGTGAATTTAGCATCTCTTGAAAAGGGTGAAGATATTGGTATACTTGGATCTGGTGCTGTCGGTTTAATGACGTTGCAAGTGGTAAACAATATTGGTGCAGAGAAACTCTTTGCTATTGATACACTTGAGTATCGATTAGAACTAGCAAAGAAACTGGGTGCTACAACAACGATAAATGCAAAAAAAGAAGACCCAGTCAAAGAGGTGCTAGACCACGGTGGAGTCAATACAGTCTTTGAAGCTGTTGGCCACCAGAGAACAGTACAGCAGGCTTTATCCATGGTAAGGAAAGGGGGAAAGGTTGTGATAATAGGGATGTTGGACGCGACGATGGAGCTCAGTATGCTAGATGTTACGGTAAAGGAAATTGAAATAAAAGGCTCGTATGGATATACCTCGAATGATTTTAAACAAGCGTTGACTTTGATTGCGAAAGGTAAAGTTGAAGTAAAACCATTGATAACACACGTGTTGCCTTTGCACGATATCGCAAAAGGTTTTGACATTTTATCTCAGGGAGCAGAAAAGGTCATCAAAGTCGTATTAAAACCATAGAAGAATATTTAAAAATTATATGAGTTCTTCCCATATTGGTTTGAATTCTTTCATTGTTAGAAATGTTGCGGTTTTTTCTTTTTTCAACCAATTTACTATTTCTTTGAAATTTGAAATTGCTTTTTCTCCATCTCCACTATATATTTTTTCTTGATGATCGTCTGGTACATCTATCCCTGTTTTCTCCAACTCTATGAATTCCCATGGATGGAGATAAAACGTAATCACATTCTTTTTTTTGTATTCGTTTTGCTTTTTGATTAAATTTTCAATTTTATCTTTTGTGTCTTTTGCTCCTCGTATCCGCCATAATGGCCAAATATCGCTTTTTTCAGGTTCTTTAATTAAAGGATCTGCTGAGACCGGCAATTCTAAAAGAGGTAAATTTCCTTTTTTAATCCAGTTACTCGCTGATGGATGATATGGTAGAACTTGTTTTTTGTAATGAGCAAGTGGATAAGAAGAATCTACAAGATAATGAAATTCATCAAGTGTATTTATCAGAAAAGTGTTACCAAGGAGATATGGTGCTCGAAATGTAACAGGTCGCTTCCCAAGTTTTTTATGAATATCATGTGTTGCCTTTTCTATCTGAAAATATATCTCTTCATCAGACATAAATGATAAGGCTTCATGATCATATGAATGACAACCCAATTCATGACCACTATTTTGGATTTGTTTAAATAAATCAAAATTATCATCAATAATATTTGCAAGGATGTTAAACGTACAATGAATATCATATGTATCTAAAATATCGAGAATTAGTGGTATTCCCTTTTTCACACCTTCGCAGGTAACTGAAAAAGGCTCAGCATCATGTTCAACATCAAAACCAAACAACACGTATATATCATCCATCATCAAATCCTCAAATTCAACATAAAATAGGCTTTATAGTTTTATGGTTTTTTAAACAAAATTTAAATACAGAACAGCATTAAAAAACCTATGCAACCAATTGGTTTTAACAAAAAAAAATTTTCAGAAAAAATGAAAAACAAAGGGATTGATGTTCTTATTGCTTCGTCTCCTGAAAATGTTTTTTACACATCAGGATTACCAACACGACATTCTGAGAACAACCCAATCTTATTTTCTCTTTCTAATCTATCACCTACAATTGTTGTGGTTCGTCCGGATGGCGAGCAAAGTGTAATTACCTGGATGATATTTGACCCAGAATTGACATGGATAAAAGATTTCCGAGGAATCATGTCAAAAGACGATGCACTCGAAGCACTCGTCAATATCCTTCAAGAGGGAGGGATACAAGAACCAACTATAGCAGTAGAAAGTGCTATGCCTCTGTATCAGTATGAAGGATTGAAAAAAGCATTTCCTCATGCACGCATTGATGCCGCAGATGATATCCTTTTAGAATGTAGACTCGTAAAATCCCCTGAAGAAATAGACCGTATCAAAAAATCAACACTTATTGCTGAAAAAACGATTCTTACGATGTTTAATGAACTCAAAGAAGGTATATCTGATATCGATCTTCTAAAAGTAGCAAAAACCACTATTATCAACGAGGGTGCATCTGGTTGGGATCATATTACCATGAGTCTTGGCGCAAGTGATCCGGAAGCTCCTGGAACTGGAGTAAAAATGAAGAAAAACGAGATGACCAGGT
>CAYGVY010000236.1:0-2617 GCA_964353435.1 uncultured Thermoplasmatales archaeon
TACATTTCACCTAGAAGTGATTCATGATAAATTCCCTAATCTTTTTATGATAACCAAAACGTCCGACGATATATTTTGTGACATATCTCATGTCCCTACACGAATATTGACATGGTAATATAAAGCATAATTATAAATACCGACATCTATATAGAAAATGAATAACGGGGGAGAAATATGGATAGAAATATAAATGAAAAAAAAGGTAGGTGGAAAATATGTTGTGTTCTGCTGGTTGTTGCCTTACTTGGTATTGCAACGATGGTTCCAAGTGTAGGTGCTCGTAATTATAATATAGGTGAACGTAAAGTTATTACAGATAATTCTGTTCCTTTGAAAAATTTGAGGAATAGCCACCTTTTTTCTCAATTACTAAAATATGGACTGAGGAGCGTTTCTCAGGAGAGTCTTCTTCCCACAGGATTGTTAAGTAGTACTATTTATACCAATTGTAACGGGGTGGAGAAATCTACTGAGGTTTCTTTTGGTGTGCTAAATACTATCGATGTTGATAACAATCCAAATACCGGTGTGAATGGTGCAGATATCCGAGTACAATACCTTCTTTTACCCTGGATAGAGTTTGATCCCATTCTTGCTATCGGTGGTCTTTTTACTATTAGCGTTGAACGTCTTGGTGAAGAAATCAAAGATTCGGATTTTCGTGTTGCTATGGAAATAAAGTCTGATACGAATATGGTACGCATCGGGTATCATTCCTTAAAAGAAGTAGGAAATGAGATTCCTAACATGGCACGAGTATCATTCATATTATTATTTGCTCTGATGGAGAGAACCAAAGGATTTGGTATCTATTTTGATCCTACTTACAACAGTGGCAATGAGGGTAAAAAAATTGAGCTTTTTGCAGAGTCGAACGATATAACTATCCAACGGAGTTTTTCAATGGTTTTTGACCCTGCAATAGAAACCCAGTTCAAAATTATATCTACAAAGAAAGAAGGACAATGGCAATATTATTTCACGCGGACGTCATCATTAAATTCTCAGATTATCATCCAGATGATTACTAAAGAAAATGGTCAGGAAAAGGATGTAACATTGATGGTTGATAAATTACCACAGACCTTGTCATTTACTCTTGCACTCACACCCTTTGGTCCACAAGGTGGATCACTTCTTTATGAGAGTAGTGAAATGTATGATATTGATCTTAGGGTCACATCAAATCAGCTGGGAACCTGTCGATACACTACTATTAAGAATACACCAACACGGGTTTTTGCTGAATGGACACCAACATTACTGGAAGGGTTTTACTCTCTTGAAATCGAATCCAATGGAACAGATATTATCGTACAGAATTCCTTAACTGATCCCTCTATTATTTTAAAAGTAAACAACCTTGGAAATTTCAGTTTTGATACGTATTGGAACCTTTCAAACCCTGGTGACTTCACCGTCTATAAAAAAAGAGAGTTATCTGTTGATCTTGATTTTAAAATCGGTGAATGGGTGGCAAAACTCAAGACACAGCCAGCAGCTGACTATATTTCAACAAAATGGTTGATCAATGTTACAGGTTACTTAACCATTGACACCAATTTGATGTCACTTGGTACGATAGATCTCTTAATTAAAGGGGAAGATCTTGGGCTACAAACCATCGGTGAAACATTTAAGGCAGAAGATTGGCGAATTGACTGGACGATATGGCCACCTGCAGAATGGAATTTAGCAACAACAGGAACTCTAACGTTTACATCGATCTCACTAGATCTATATTTAAACAATAACTGGTTACATCTCTGGCCCTGGTAAACCTAGAAATGAAAATCAGGGTAATTTTTCTCTTTTATTGATTAACATACGTTATATGAGGTTTTCTCTAAGGGGTTTTATATCTTATTCTCTACACGCCTGATATCCTATTTTAATCCATAGATTGTTAAACCATCTTTGCAACAGAGGGTCATTTGATATATTTTTATTCCATGCCTCTTGGATGTCAATCTTGGATGATTCTGCGTTGAACGAATCTGAAAGACAAAACTTACTCCATCTTTCCATATCTTCGTCTACTTTATCAAAACATTTCCCACATACTAAAAATCTTGTTCCTAATGCAGGATGACGATACCCTTCTAGAATACCTAATTTCTTATCACATTCTTCACAATCTACCATAGTATTTCTCCTCCTTAAAAAGAGATTTTGACGATATGATCGTCCTTACTATTTCATTTATCTTACTCTCTAGCGTTAAATGCGAAACTAATCCATGTTCTTTGTAAATATTGCTCTTCTGTAGTCATCTGTTTTTAATGCTTGAAGTCGTTTTCCATCCCTCAAGTTCATCTCTGTATCAACGTGTATAAATTCTCTGTTCATTATCATTGATCCCACCTGTTCTTTCCTAAGTGTATCGGATGATGGGAGTATGCAGGAGGTAGTATATATCATTGTGTATAACGGCATATATGTGTGTAAAATTATATAATTTTATGTTACGGGTGGAAAAACGAATACAAACGAATATGAACTATATTTGATTCAAACGCTGCCATGTTTTTTCCCCCCCCTCCCCAACCTCTACAAAGTTACTCTCTGTTTTAAATCTTGTAATACATTCATATAGTTCATAAAACCTTCATAG
>CAYGVY010000237.1:0-2552 GCA_964353435.1 uncultured Thermoplasmatales archaeon
ATGGAAGAACGAGTTTTGCTTTATTCAGAAGGTTCTTCACCATGGCAGATAGGTGAATCATCATGGTACTTTTATGGTTTATTCACTGAATGAATGTAATAATGCTGATGAAAAAAGAAAAAAATGAGATGGTGTCTGTTCTCATCTAATCCGATGGTTTCCTTAGCATATGCGAATAACTCGTAAGACAAACGGACCAAGGACAAAACCCATTCCGTTCCATTTCTCTGCGTACTTGACGTTCACCTGAATAGAGATTTTTCCGAACCCAAAAATAGTTTTTTCCTGTTGGACGGTCGTGGTATTACCGATTGTAAGTGATGCAAGAGAGCCTTCTGAGGATATGTTGACAAACCCGAATATCCCGCCATTTATAGAGATATTCCAGGGGATATTGCTCACCGGTACCTCCCCGTTATTGAAGATAGAAGCAAGAATCCCCATCCCGCCTTTCACGGAACTAATGCTCAGCTGAGGCTTTTGTCCTGAAGCATTCACGAACGCAACCGCAGGATCCCCAAACAGATTGGTCTCATAATAACACCAGCGCATGCAGGACCGTTGAATCATAAAGAGGTTGTCTTCTTTGGAGTCATGATTCGCTCTCCCAATTTCTTTTATATTTTCTCCAAAGACCGCATCCCAGAACTGCCGGTGGTATCGTTGTGAGTCACCATCGGTGCTATAAGACCAGAAAAATCCGTACCGAGCATTCCAAATCCCCGCAAACGCACCATGATTATTTTTCACGGTGAAATACTCCGCAATGCAATCCCCGCCTTCAGGATTATCAAATCCGCCTGACATGCACCCTTGTGAGTACACGAAACAGAACTTGTCATTGTTGGTCAGTCCATTGACATCCCCCGTGTTCATTCTAATGTTATATTCATAGTTAGCATGTCCATCATGGTTGATCAGATGGACACTGTTGTTAATCCGGTTGATTATTTCTTCTTTTGGCCATCCTGTGCCCCAGGGATCATTCGGGTCAAAACCAGGGTAATTCTCGTCATAGAGCTTATCGATGGTATAGGAACTTGCTGGTATTCCAATGGTAGTAAAACCGTTTTCGCTTGATCCATTGATAAGTTGGTTGAGGGTGGTTCCCGCAAACGAGGCGATTCCATAGTCGCCGAGGTACTCACCAGCAAACGTGGCATCTCCAAGATAGGTTTCACCGGGTGGAAGAGAAAGATACTTAACCGTTTTCTGAACGAAATTATTCACCTCCTCTGTATTATCCACACATGCACGACCGACGTAAACCTCTGCGATAAGATCAACATCTCTGCCATTCTCTCCATCGTGTTGCTCGCCCCATTTATCATCTCCATCGTAGTTGTAGGTACCGTCAAGACACGCGTAATACAGATCAGCAGGCATATCGGTTTCATACGGAGTCACGTTCTCATCCATTCCTTCAACCCACAGCATTTTCGCAGGGATAACATCTGCATCGCCACCCAATAAGATGTAACGAATCCCCAATGTTGTGTAGACCGTTCTGATATAGTCTCTGATGTTCTCCGGTGTATTTCCACCGACGTCCGAAAGGGTTCGAATGATCGTCCTGGTGCCCGTAGCATTGTGTTGTACTGCGAGTTGATTAAAACCACTCTTCAAACTATCCGTCGTGAGAATCAGGAGGTCACACTGTTTTGATACCATCTTATGTTGTGAAAGTTGTTGATAAGTGCTTCCGACTGCCGGGTTATCAATTTTCGTAAGTAGGTCATTGCTATCTTGGGGCAAACTACGGTACAGTGAATTCTCAAACGTTTCTTTTGTTAAGGTAACCGTCACTTTCATTGTAGGGTAATAGAACAGATCCCCTGTGAGAGGAATGTATTGAACTGGATGAAGCATCAGCACAAGAATTGAATACCCTCGGAACTGATACACACCGACTTCGGAAAATAAACGACCGGGGACCAGAGTACTAGAGGTATACACCACAGTGTCTGGTGTAGGGACTGCATCAACAGCGTGTAGTGTAAGCGGAATCGATTTTCCACACGGAACTATCTTAAACCCTGAGCCAACAAATGTTTTCTCACCGTTAATCGCGATAGTATCGACCTTCGTGTTGGGTGGAAGAAGAAGATATGCTCCTTTTGTCGGTAAGAATGGTTCGCCAGGGTTCCCAGAACATGGTGCGTTTTGAAGCAGTATTTGATCATACACATCATTTTTAATAGATATTTTTGACAAGGTGAGTGATAGAAACGAATATGTCATTGCAATAGAATCAGCGGGTTGTTCATGACTCGCCAACACCATACCAGAGAACGAGGTGATAAGTAATATAACTGAGATAAAAACAACCTTACTACTTCCCCTTACCGTGTTATCGTATTTTTTCATGTATTCCCCTTCTATATTATTGAGCCGTAAATTTAAATACTTATCTGTTACAAGGTATTGGTTTGCAGTTCATTAAGAATGATCTCTGCAGTCCATCTTGCGGCATTGCCTGCAACACTGGTGCATTTATCGACATGTGCACCAGCTTTTTCAAATGCCTCATAATCCTGTTTATCCAAGAGAAT